>JAGOBQ010000521.1 GCA_017999215.1 Thermoanaerobaculia bacterium | reverse complement strand
AAGGGCCGCGCGATCGCGCGGCCCTTCGTTTCGTCCGTGTCGCCCCTCGTTGTGCGGGGACCCGAACCGCCCGGGGTTTGCGTGAAACCCCTCCTCTCGTCTTACTCCCAGGCGGTGACGACGAGGACGTTGCCGACGTAGGAGCCGCCGGTCGCGCCGGCGCCGATCTCGACGTTGCCGCCGAGCGCGACGGCGACCGCGCCGCCGAGTTCGGGCCGCGCGTCGCCGGACTGAAGCGTGAGCGCGCTGACCTTCAGCTCGGCGTCACCGTTCCGGACGACCGCTTCGCTCGGGACCTGCATCGTGCGGGCTGCGTTGCGGCCTCCCCGGACGAGCCACTGCGCGGCGCCGGAGTTCGCCTGGCGGGGAGAGACGTTGATCGCGACGGCCTGCCCATTCCGGACCTCGGGGGCGCCGGTCCACTCGAGGGAGGAGAGGCCCGAGACGGTGACGGCGCCCGAGGCGATGTCGACGTCGGCCGGGGCGAGGATCCTCACGCCGATCGAGGCCGAGGCGGTGGCGGCGGCCTGCGCCGGGTTCGAGAGAGAAGCCGTGGCGACGAGAGCGAGGGCGATCGCTGCAACCGTCCAACCCGTCCTGCCGCTGAAGCTCTTCTCGTTCATGCCTCCCGGAAATGCAGGACTTCGGCCAACCGTTCCTGGGTCGTAAGGCTCATAAATTCAGAGAGTTAACACGATCGACCTGGTCCCGCTTCGTCTCCGGACACACCCCTCGTGTGTCCGTGACACACGAAGGATCAGGAGGGGTCTTCGGCGGGAGCGGCCGCCGGCGCGGGTGCGCCGGCTTCGATTAGGAGGTCGACGCCGTCCAGGATCGACCCGGAGGGGAGGATCTCGACGGCCTTCTCGACCTCGCCCCCGAGTCCGAGCCTCGCCACCTGCGCCGGGTCGACCCTCAGTACGTACCGGCCCGGCGGGATCCTCGGCAGGTCGTAGAAGCCGTCGTAGGCGCTTCGCGTCTCGGCGGCGACCTCGCCGGAGGGCGAGACGAGCTGGAGGCGGATGCCGGGCGCCTCGCGCTCCTGGCCGCCGCGGCGGGTCCGGATCGTCCCGGTGACCTCCCCCGTGACCGTCACCGGGAAGTCGAGCTCGGTCACGACTCCGGGCCTCGGGACGAAGCCCCAGCCGCGCTGTTTCGGCACCCAGAGCGGGTCCTCGAGCGTCGCGGTCGAGATCGACACCTCCGTCCGCGCGAGGGTCGGCAGGGTCGGGAGAAGCGCCAGTCCGTCCGGACCGGTCGTGGTCCTCACGCTCCCGCGGTTGACGAAGAAGCCCGCGCCCTCCACCGGTGGCTCGCCGGCGTTGAAGACGCCGTCCCCGTTCGTGTCGAGGAGGACCCGGGCCGGGGGGGCGCCGGGCGCGGCGAAGGGAGGGGCCTGTGCGTGGAACCGCCCGCTCCGCGGATCGCGCCCGAGGCCGATCCCGACCGAGAGCGAGGCGTTGAGACGGGACGAGCGCCCCCATGTCGCCTCGAACGTGACGCCGAAGACGCCCGTCCGGCGGCTCAGGCCCGCGATGAGGAGCGTTTCCCCCTCGCGCCGGAGCCAGGTGAGGCCGCCGCGCCCGAGCAGCCGCGGGCCGATTGGGAACTCCCCGTTCAGTCCCGCGGAGCGGAGGGTCGTGTCCGGGTCGAAGTCGTACTGGAGCTCGCCGCGAAGGCTCGTCCGCCGGACGAGGCGGCTCACGAGAACCGTCCCGAACCCGATGGCTTCCCCGGACTGGCCCGGTCTCCGCGCGCGCGACCAGCTCCAGAGGGACGAGACATAGAGGCGGGAGACGTTCGTCGAGAGCTGTCCTGTGGCTCGGACGAAATCGCCGCCCCCCTCGAGGGCGTCCCGCCGGAGCTGACCGGAGATCGGGAGACGTATGCCCGCGCCGAGGTGGGGACGGACGTCGAACCGGAGCTCCAGCCGGCTCGAGACCGTTCCGAACTCGGGCCGGAAGACCTCGCTCTCGAAGCGGTCGAGCACCGAGTAAGCCGCCGAGAAGCCGAATGCCGCCGTCCGGGCCTGCAGCTCGCCGCGCAGGGCGGTTCCGCTTCCGCCGGAGACCGCGCCGTCGACGCGGGCGAGGAAGATCCCGCGGAGGAGCTGGGCGCCGAGCCGGCCGTACCCGAGCTCCCTTCCGCGCTCGGTCCGCAGGCCGGCGACCCCGCCCGAAACGGAGAGCCCTTTCGACAGGCCGTATTCCGCGAGGAGGTGGCCGCGGCGGCCGACCTGGCGCGGATCGTTCGCGACCACCCGCCAGCGGAGCTCTCCGGTGGGCGTGAACGTCTCGGCCGCGTTGATTCGCCGCACCTCCTCCTGGCGCTGGCCCTGAGGACCGTAGAAGACGAGGCGCAGCTCGTTCGCGCCCGGGAGGAGCGGGACGTCGGCGAACTCGTAGAGCCCGTCGGCGCGCGAGGCCTGGTAGCCGAGGAGCGAGTCGTTCCCGTAGAGCTCGACCTCCCAGCCCGGCAGGAGCGGCCCCGAGAGCGACGTCCGCCCCCATTCCGCCGGCCGCTGAAGCGGGAAGCTCGAGAAGAGGAAACCCGGGCCCGTCTGCGCGTCCGAGACGAGCTCGAAGCCCGGCGACGCGACCTCGCCGAGGACGGCCTCGCGAAGGCCGAGCTTTCCGAGGAGCTTCCCTTCCGGATCGCGCCGGGCGAGGGAGCCCCAGGCGTCGGACACCGCCTCGCCGTCGTTACCGTTCAGGAAGAGGCTCGCTTCGGCTCCGAGGAGATCTCCCGTCAGGAGCGCGGAGTGCTGGAAGCCGACCCGCTGCCCGCCCCCGTCGTCGGGCGAGACGAGGACCCGGAGGCTGGCGTCGAGCGACGGCACGGAGGCCAGGCGGTAAGGGTTCGGCGCGTCGGGGAACCCTTCCGGCGCGCGCCGGGCCGCGGCCAGGCGAGCCGCTCCCCGCTCCCTCTCGGCGCGGAGCTGGACCGGGAGCGGCTCACGCGGTCGAACGGTGAGGCGCGCGGAGTAGGGGTCGACGAGAAGGTCGACCGGGAACCACTTCGAAAGGAGCGCGACGTCGACGTAGACGTCGTCCTCGTGGACCTCGACGCGCGTCCTGTCGAAGCGGCTCTCCACTCCCGAAATCGTGACGGCCGCCTCGCGGGCCCGGAGCGAGAAGCGTCTGTCTTCCGTCAGGACGAACCCTTCCGCCGTGCCGCGCGCCACGTCCACCTCCACGGCGAGGGAGAGGAGGCGGGCGAGCTCTCCTAGCGGGAGGAGAAAGCTCCCCTCCAGTCGGAAGGCCGGCAGCGCGTCGGTGAGGACGAGGTCACCGAGTCGCGCCTCGAGGAGGAGGACGTCCTCCTCCGGGCGCGAGACGAACTCCTGCGGTCCGCCTCCGGTCGAAGCGCCGGCGGTCGCCCCGGCGACGGGGCCCGCCACGAAGGCCGCGAGGATGGACGCCGCGAGGGCGCGCCGGAGGCTCATCCGGTCAACGCAGGTCGCGCTTCGTCTCCGCGAGGAGCTTCCCGTCCTCCTCCGCTGCCCGATAGACGGCCCGGAGCGTCCCGGCGCCGATCGTCACGCCCGGGGGCGGACGGAGCGGGAC
>JAGOBQ010000522.1 GCA_017999215.1 Thermoanaerobaculia bacterium | reverse complement strand
GCCTCGACGGCCGCGACGTTCCCCATGTCGCAGAAGACGGCCTCGACGCCGAACTTCCCGAGGCCGCGGAAGAGGCTGTCGGTGCAGCCGTAGACGTTCCCCGCGAGGACGGCGTCGCCGGCCCGGCAGACCGCGAGGGCGAGCGTCGAGATCGCCCCCATCCCCGAGCCGAAGATCAGGGCGCCGATCGTCGGCTCCTTCTCGTCCACCGCGAGCGCCTTCTCGATGACGTGGTGCGCCTCGAGCTGGAAGAGGACCCGCTCGAGGTACTCGGTCGTCGGGTTGCCGAGGCGGGTGTAGATCCGCGCGTAGGGGCGCTCGCCCCCCTTGGCCATCCCGAGGAAGCGGTCGGCGCCGTCGCGGACGTCCTTGAACGGGAACGTGGAGCGCTGGTGGATGACGGGGAGGCCGGTGCCGGCGGCGAGGGTCCGGAAGACCCCCTCGTCGAGCTGCTTCTCCTCGTCGCGGACCCAGCGGGTCTTCCGGTCGAGCCACCAGTCCCACCACTCCCAGCGAGCCGATCCGAGAAGGGGCCTGGAGGTCGTGCATTCTGCAGTCAGCATGGCGCGATCTTAGAACGCGGGGCGATCGTCCGTCTCCGCGCGGAGAGCCCATCGCAGCTTCGCGGGACGGGCGCGCGGGTTCGCCCGGACCTCCTCCGGACCGGGGCGCACCGGCTCGCGCGACCAGTCGGCCCAGACGCCGGCCCTCGCTCCGGCCTGGAACGCCTTCTTCACGAGCCGGTCCTCCCCGGAGTGGAACGTCAGGATCGCGACGCGCCCGCCGGGAGCGAGGCACGAAGGGAGCGCGGCCAGCAGGGCTCGGAGGGCGCCGAGCTCGTCGTTCACCTCGATCCGGAGGGCCTGGAACGTCCGTCTCACCGGGTCGTCCCCCTCCTCCTCGCGCACGCGCTCCGGCAACGTGGCGAGCGCCCGGCGGACGGCGTCCGCGAGGGCCGCGGTCGTGTCGACCGGTCCGATCCCGCGCGCGGCGACGACCTCCCGGGCGATCTCCGTCGCGTGCGGCTCGTCGGAGTTCTCCGCGAGGAGCGCGGCGAGCCGCTCTTCGGTGAGGCGCGCGAGGAGCTGCGCCGCGGAGAGGCCCCGGGTCGGGTTCATCCGCATGTCGAGCGGCCCGTCCTCGCGGAACGTGAAGCCGCGCGCGGGGTCGTCGAGCTGCATCGAGGAGACGCCGAGGTCGGCGAGGAGGAGGTCGACGGCTCCGAGCCCGACGGCCGCGAGGGCCTTCGGAAGCCCCGCGAAGCTCGATCGCCGGACGGTGAGGACGTCCTCGCCGAATCCGAGGCCGCGCAGACGCGCCTCCGTCCTCGGGAGCTCGACGGGGTCCGCGTCGAGTCCGACGAGCCGGCCGCCCGGGAGGAGCCGCGGCAGGAGCGCTTCGGCGTGGCCGCCCCAGCCGAGCGTCGCGTCGACGGCGACGAGGCCGGGCGCGGGTCGGAGCGCGTCGAGGACCTCCGCGACGAGGACGGGGCGGTGCGTCCCGGCCGGCGTCTTCCCCGAGGAGACGACCTTCGCGACGGTCTCGGGAAAGCGGGCCGGGTCGCGTTCCTTGTACTTCTCGCCGAACCGGCGCGGATTGCGTCCGGGATACCGCGGGCGTCGGCGGTGGGGAGCGTCTTCCACCCGCCGATTGTGCGACGGCCGCAGTCCGGTCCACCGCGAACGTCCGGGTGGGACCGGACGCCCGCGGCCACCCGGGCTACCTGGGGAGCTCGATCGCCGTCCCGACGGCGTCGGGGAGCGCCACGCCGAGGAGCTTCCCCACGGTCGGGGCGAAGTCGTACGGCGTCCGCTCGGCGTCGGAGACACCCGCCGCGACGCCGCCGCCCCAGAAGACGAGCGGGACGTGCGTGTCGTAGGCGTACTGGGAGCCGTGAGTTCCCCCGCGCGCGTCGGGGTAGAGGATCACGCCGCGCCGTGGGACCAGGATCGCCTCGCCGGAGCGCTCCGGGTCGTAGTCGTTCAGGGCGAACCGGACGTCGCGGTCGCTCCGATCCCAGGCCGACTTCTGCGAGGCGAGGAGGACCGTCCGGAACTCCTCGTGCCAGAGGCGGGCGACGGCCCCGGGGAGGACCCGGTCGACGTCCTCCCTCGTCACGGCGCGCCCCGCCTCGCCGCACGGACCGGCGACGGTCCGCATCGCCGGCAGGGCCGGGAGGTTGTACTTCACGTCGAAGCCCTCGTTCCCGAAGATCGGGCGCGAGCCGGGCGGGAGGCAGAGCTCCTCGCAGACGTAGCGGTTGAGGCGCTCCTCGAAGTTCGTCACGGCGCCGCTCCCGGTCAGGACGCGGCCGCCCGTGAACGTCTTGTCGGCCCGCGCTTCCCGTTCGGGAATCGTCTGGAAGCCGTGGTCGGCGGAGAGCGCGAGGACGACCTTGCCGTCCGGGAACGTCCTCCCGAGCGTCTCGAGCAGGCGCCCGAGCTGGACGTCCAGCCGCCGGAGCGCGTCGAGGTTCTCCTCGGACTCGGCCCCGTACGCGTGGGACACGGTGTCCTGGCCCGAGAGCGAGAGGCAGAGGAGGTCGGGCTGCTCTTCGTGTCCGAGCTCGAGCTCCTTCGAGGCGAGGACCTCGAGCGCGAGGTCAATCGTCAGCTCGTCGATGAACGGGCTGTAGTAGAGGCCGTGGAAGTAGCCGTTCGTGGCGAGGGACATGTCCTTGTCCCATCCGAGGCCGTTCACGGGGATCTGGAACGGACGCATCTCGAACTCGGGGACCGGCCGGGCCGTCGCCGGCGACGGCGGCGGGAGGCAGGCGGGGTCCGCCATCTTCCGCCAGGCGAGCCCGATCCGCCGCGGGAGGTGCCCTCCGGCCCGCGTCCGGTTGTAGCGTTCGACGATCCCGGAGACGACGGCGCCTCCCGGCGAGCGGACGTCGTAGGCGGCAGAGCTGACGAAGCGTCCGGTCTTCTGGTCCCACCAGTAGACGGCGTGCTCCCGGCGCTTCCCGGCCATGAAGATCGCGCCGCGGTCCTTCCCCGAGAGCGAGACGACGCGTGCTCCGGGGTACTTCTCGAGGAGACGGTCCCCGAGCGTCGGCACCCGCAGGTTCGCCGGCCCGGGGCCGAAGCTCTCGGCCCCGGTCTCCGGGTCGACGTACGGCTGATCGGTGCAGTAGACGGGGCGGAGGGAGCCGTCGGCGCGCGGCTGGAACCAGCGGTTCGCGACGATCCCGGTGACGCGGGGCGGGGCCCCCGTCCCGAGCGACGCGTGCCCCGGGCCCGTCTCGGTGTTCAGGTGGCCGTAGTGCGCGTTCCTCTCGACGTGCCCTTCGTCGAGGAGCTGCTTCAGCCCGGCGACGAAATAGGGCCGGTAGTCGAGCAGGCGCCTCATCTGGACGCCGTCCACCGAGACGAGGACGGCGAGCCGCGGCGACCGCACCGGGGGCGCGGAGGCTTCGCGGCGCGCGGCCTGGGCCAGCGCGAGGAACGAGACGACGAGCGAGAGCCCGAGAGCGAGCGTGGAGGCGCGGAGCTTCTTCATTCTGCTGGGACGGCCCCGGGGAGGGGGTCGCCGGGACGATTCTAAGCGCGCGTGCGGACCGGACC
>JAGOBQ010000520.1 GCA_017999215.1 Thermoanaerobaculia bacterium | reverse complement strand
GCCTTCACCTCCGCCACCGTCGCCACGGGCTTCGCCGGGTTGCGCAGGGTCGCGATGACGGCCACGACGACGAGCCCCGCCGCGATGACGCCGAACGTGGCGGGCCGGAAGTAGAAACCGTACTTGTGGAGCGTGGCGGCGAAGCCCTGCGTGTCGGCCTCGACTTGCGATCCGACCCGGGTGGCGAGGGCGAAGGGGGTCCCCGCTTCGGGCAGCTCTTCCAGCCGGCCGACGAGGCGGGCCATCGCGTCGTAGCGGGCGCGCGCCGACGCGTCGGCCGCGAGGAGGCTCTTCAGGTCGCGCTCCTCCTCGCCCGGAAGGTCTCCGTCGAGGGAGCGGGAGATCAGGAGGTCGAGGTCCCCCGTCACGAGAGGGCGGGGCTGGGGGTTCGCGCTCACGAAAGCTCCTCCAGGAGGGCCGCCCGGCCGCGGGCGATCCGGCTCCTCACCGTCCCGATCGGGACGCCGAGGACGCGTGCGATCTCGTCGTAGGAGAGCCCTTCCAGGTCGCGCAGGACCACGGCGTGCCGAAACTCCTCGGGAAGATTCCGGATCGCCCTGCGAAGCCGGGTCCGCTGCTCGAGCGCGAGGGTCTGCTCCTCGGGGGACGCGGAGGGGTCCGGAGCCTCTTCGCCCGGCCAGGGCCGATCCTCCTCCTCGGCGGCCCGGCGGGAGGCGAAGACCTTCCGCATCCGGGCCAGCGTCCCCTGCCGCGCCTTCGCGCGGTTCAGCGCGATCGTGTAGAGCCACGTCTTGAGCGACGCGTCTCCGCGAAACGTCTCGAGGCCGCGCCAGGCGCGGAGGAACGTCTCCTGGACGACCTCCTCGGCCTCCCACGGCCCGACCAGCCGGGCGGCGAGGGAAAAGACCATTCCGGAGTAGTGACGGACGATCTGCTCGAAGCCGGTCGGGTCGCCGCCCAGGAATCGGGCGACGGCCTTCTCGTCTCCGGGCCAGTCCCGGGCTTCGCTGGGGCCGCTCACGGGGAGAACCACGGCGGGGATTCTCCCACGGTGATGCGCCCCGGGTCCGGGGTGAAACGCGAGGATCCGGGCCGTCACGGAAGTCCCTCCATGCCCCGTGTGACCCCCGGGGAGCGCTTCTGGTTCCCGGCGCGAGGCTCGGTCAGTTCGGCGAGGGCGTCGGGGTCGGGACCGGCGTCGGGACCGGAGGAGGCGGAGGGATGACGATGATCCGGCGCGTCGGCGGCCGGGCCGTCAGGAGGAACCCGGGCGGGCCCATCCCCCTCATCGCCGCCGAGGCCGCGTCGTTCCCGATCACCCACAGGGGGGGCGCGGGGGCCGGCGCTTCGCCGATCGTGATGAGGTCGCCGTCGCCGAAGGAGAGGATCTTCTTCGCCCTCTGCTCCGGCGCGCCCCCGCCCTCCGGGGTCGGGTCGGAGTAGCCGAAGACGTCGATCGCCTCGCGGAGGCCGACGAGCTTCTGAACGCCGACGAGGGACGCGCCCGCGACGACGAACGGGACGGCGCTCCGCGAGAACGGCTTCCCGTCGAGAGAGGCTTCGATGAAGGCGCTCGTCGCGCCCTCGGGGACGACGAAGCTCGGCCGGCGGCCCGGCTCGACGAGGAGCGGAACGACGCGCGTGCCGAATCGGACGACGGCTCCCTTCGGAAGCGGGCTCGTGACGGTGACGCGGGTCCCCGTCATCCCGACCTGGGGGTCGAACTCCAGCCGCTCCTCCTGCGCCGCGGCCGGGAGCGCGAGCGCGAGGGCGAGGAACGGGACGCAGGCCTTCATGCGTTCACATTAGCCTCCCGCTCGAACCGTCGCAACAGACGTGAGACGATTCCGCCCTCATGTCGCGGCGGAGCAGTCGGGCGTGAAGGAGCTGCCGGTGGCCCTCCTCGCGGGCTTCGCCGTCGGCCTGTTCGGCGCGATCCCGCCGGGCCCCGTCAACGTGAGCGTCATCCGGAAGGCGTCGCGGGCGGAGACGCGCGAGGCCCTGCGGGTCGCGCTCGGCGCGGCGCTCGTCGACACGGTGATCTGCGGGTTCGTGGCGATGGGATTCGGCTGGGCCCTCGAGAAGGTCGTCTCGAACACGTGGACGCGCCTCGGCCTCGCCCTCTTCCTCCTCGCGGGAGGGCTGAAGATCCTCTTCCTCGATCGCAGGCGGGACGCCGATCGAACGGCACGCCCCGGCCTGACGGCCCCGCCGAAGGAGGTCTCGGGCTTTCGCTTCCCGCTCCTCGTCGGAGTCCTCCAGGGAGCGGCGAACCCCGCCCTCTTCGTGAACTGGACGCTCCTGATCTCGTTCCTGGTCGGACACCGGATCCTTCCCACCGGCCTCCTGCCCGCGGGCGTCTTCGCCGTCGGGGTCGGGATCGGGGTCTTCGCCTGGTTCGCGATCCTCGTCGAGCTCGTCGAGCGGCTGCGGAACCACCCCGCCGGGGAGTGGGTCCACAAGTCGTCCTTCGCGGCCGGCGTCCTTCTCCTCGGCTTCGGCCTCTGGTTCAGCTGGAGGACCGTCGCCGAGCTCGTCTCCGGCATCCGGGTCCCGTAGCCGCCTCCCGATCGCGATCTCAGCTCTCGTTGCCTTCGTACTGCTCCCGGAGCTGTTTGACGACGTTCGGGTCGGCGAGCGTCGTCGTGTCGCCGAGGACGCGCCCCTCGGCGATGTCGCGGAGGAGCCTCCTCATGATCTTCCCGGACCGTGTCTTCGGGAGGTCGGCCGAGAAGAGGACCTTGTCGGGCCGCGCGATGGCGCCGATCTTCTCGATGACGTGCTCCTTCAGGTCCTGGACGAGCTCGTCGGAGCCGTGGTGCCCCGACTTCAGGGTGACGAACGCCGCGATCGCCGTTCCCTTGAGGTCGTGCGGGATGCCGACGACGGCCGCCTCGGCGACGAGCGGGTAGTCGACGAGGGCGCTCTCCACCTCGGCGGTCCCGATCCGGTGCCCGGCGACGTTCAGGACGTCGTCGACGCGGCCGAGGAACCAGAAGTAGCCGTCCTCGTCCTTCCTCACCCCGTCCCCGGGGAAGTAGACCCCGTCCCACTTCGACCAGTAGGCCTTCACGAAGCGCTCGCGGTTGCCCCAGATCCCTCGCAGCATCCCGGGCCACGGCTTGCGGACGGCGACGTAGCCGCCCCCTTCCGTCACCTCCTCGCCCTTCTCGTTCAGGACGCAGGCGTCGACGCCCGGGAAGCTCATCGTCGCCGAGCCGGGCTTCGTCCGGGTCAGGCCGGGGAGGGGCGTGATCATGATGTGCCCCGTCTCCGTCTGCCACCAGGTGTCGACGATCGGGCAGCGCCTGCGCCCGATGTGCTCCTGGTACCACATCCACGCCTCGGGGTTGATCGGCTCGCCGACCGAGCCGAGGAGACGGAGCGAGGAGAGGTCCCACTTCTCCGGGTAGTGCGTCCCCCACTTCATGAACGCGCGGATCGCCGTCGGCGCCGTGTAGAAGACCGTGACGCCGTATTTCTCGATCATCTGCCAGAAGCGGTCCTTGTCGGGCCAGTCGGGAGCCCCCTCGTACATCAGGACGGTTGCACCGGCGGCGAGAGGGCCGTAGACGACGTAGCTGTGCCCGGTGACCCATCCGACGT
>JAGOBQ010000519.1 GCA_017999215.1 Thermoanaerobaculia bacterium | reverse complement strand
GGATGGGCCTTGATGAGCGCCTTGAAGTACTCGATGGCGTCGTCGTAGCGCCTCGAGTTCATGTAGGTCGTCACCAGGAACTTCGCGGCGCTCTCGTCGTCGGGCTTGACGGCGAGGTACTCCTTGAAGTGCTTGATCGCCGTCTCGAGGGCCTGAAGGTCCTTGGGGTGCTGCGACCCCGGGTTGTAGACGGCCATGTTGGCCATCGCGACGAACTTCTTGATCCGGATCTCGCTCGGATCGAGCTTCATCGCCTCTTCGTACTGCTTCAAGGCGTCCTCGTAGAGCTGCTCCTTGAAGTAGGCGTTCCCCTTCCGGATGATCTGCTTCGCCTTGAACTGGTCGACGACTTTCTGACACCCTGTCGCCGTCGTCGCCAGAAGGACGAGCCCGCCGACCGCCATCACGCGGCGAAGGCGGCTCCGGAGGGTCGTCCGGGCGTCTCTCCCCGTCCTGATTCCGGTCATCGGCTCTCTCTCCTTTCGCGCACCCACGGTGCCCGAGGTCCTGAGACCCGGGAGACCACCGTTCCGTTCCCGGTCAGACATATTCTTCGCTGCTCCCCGTCGCCCGCTTCCATCGCTCGATGGGTCGCGACCGTCCCGAAAAGGTGTCGAGATGGGAGGCGAGCCGGAGCGTCACCGCAGGCTCCCCCCGTCAGCGGTCGGAACCCAACGGGCGCAATCGACGTAATAGAGAAGATTCCGGAGGTAGTCCGCGTCCGCGCGCACCCCGCCGTTCTCTGCCTCCGCGTCCGTTCCCAGCTGCGGCTGTCTCAGCCCCGACCTCCGGATCTTCCCTCGACCTCTCGGATCGTCCGCGCGCCCACCGGGCTCGGGGCGGCCGTCATTCGAGGCGGACATTCTCACGGAGCACGGGGCGAAGTGCAAGCGGAAAACTCCTCTGAAACAGGCCTCGATCAGGGACTGGAACGGTCCTCTCGACCGCCTCGGAACGCGTTGGGTGCGCGATCCGTAGAATGCGACCATGGTGCTCTCCAGGCCGTCTGCGTTCCTCGCCGCCGCCGCCCTCGCCGCGGCCCTCGTCCCACCGGCCGTCTCGGCCGGCCCGCAAGAGCCGCCGGCCGGTCTTCCCCCGCTCGTGCGGAACGTCGACGTGACCGTCACGAACATCGACGTCGTCGTCACCGACAAGAAAGGGAACCGGATCCGCGGGCTCAAGCGAGAAGACTTCGAGGTCTACGAGGACGGCCAGCTCCAGCCCCTGACGAACTTCTTCGCCGTCGACGGCGGAAAGGTCGTCTACTTCGGCGACGAGGCGGTCCCGGGGGTCGCCTCGCCGGCCCCCGAGCCGACCCCGGTCCCCGCGACGGCTCCCGCCCCGGCGGAGCCGGCCCTCGCGCCGCTGCCGGTGCCGAAGACGAAGATCGTCATCTTCATCGACAACCTGAGCCTCCAGCCCTTCAACCGGAACCGGGTCCTGAAGAACCTCGAGACCTGGGCCCGGGAGAACATCCGGGACAACGTGGAAGCGATGGTCGTCACGTGGGACCGCTCGCTGAAGGTCCGGCGGAAGTTCACGAACGACGGCCGGGAGATCTCCGACGTGATCCGGCAGCAGGGCGACTACTCGACGATGGGGCAGACCCGCCTTTCCGAGCGCCGGGACATCCTTCGCCGGATCGACGACGCCCGGAGCGAGTACGAGGCCTTCGTGGAGGCGCGGCAGTACGCGCTCGCCTACAAGAACGACCTCGACTTCACGACGAACGCCCTGAAGAGGACGATCGACCAGCTGGCCGGCGTCGAGGGACGGAAGATCCTCCTTCACGTTTCCGAGGGCCTTCCGCAGTCTCCGGGCGCCGAGCTCTGGAAGTACATCCAGGACCGCTTCCGGACGCAGAGCGGGGGCCTGACGCAGTTCGAGTTCGACTCCACGTCGGCCTACCTCGGGATCATCCGTGCGGCGAACGCGGCGGGCGTGAGCATGTACATGGTCGACGCCTCCGGCCTCTCCATCGACGAGGGGATCAGCGCGGAGAACCGCTCGACCCAGGCCAAGATCGACACCTTCGTCGAGAAGACGAACCTCCAGTCGATGATCCACCTGATGGCGGAGGAGACCGGCGGAAAGGCGATCCTGAACCGGAACGACATCACGATGCCCCTCGAGGAGATGAGGGGCGACTACACCTCGTACTACTCGGTCGGCTACCGGAGCCTCCGCTCGGGCGGCGAACGCCCGCGCAAGGTCGAGGTGAAGGTGAAGCAGAAGGGGCTCGTCGCCCGCTCGCGCCGGAGCTACGTCGAGAAGGGGCTCGAGACCCGGATCGTCGAGGGCGTCACCTCGGCGCTCTACTTCGCGCGCGACGAGAACCCGCTCGGCGTCGGGATCGAAGTGGGGCAGCCGGCCCCCGCCGACGCTCAGAACTACCTCGTCCCGATCCGCATCCGCGTCCCCTACAGCCGCATCACCGTGCTGCCGCAGGGGGACGTCGCCCGGGGCCGGATCGCGCTCTACTTCATCGTGGTCGACTCTGCCGGAAAGCAGTCCGAGCTCGCGACGCAGGTGGTCCCGGTCGAGATTCCCGCGAAGGACCTCGACGCCCTCAACCGGCGCGACTTCGTCTACGACGTCCGGCTCCTGATGATCCCGGGCGGCCAGCGGCTCTCGCTCGCCGTCCGCGACGAGCCGACGAACACGGTCAGCTACGTCCAGCAGGCGATCTTCGTTTCGGCCCTTCCGCAGGAGACGCCCCGGTGATCGCCGTCGCGCGGCGGCCGGAGGGGGCGTGATCGCCCTCGGACCGGCTGCCGCGCGCGAGGCGGACGCCCGGACGATCGCCGCCGGGACGCCCGGCATCGTCCTCATGGAGCGGGCGGCGGAAGCGGCCGCCCGCGAGTGCCTGCGCGCCATCGAGGCGGCTCCTCTCCGGGGCGAGCGCGTCGTCGTCCTCTGCGGCACGGGGAACAACGGAGGGGACGGTTTCGCGATCGCGCGGCTCCTTCGAAGGAGCCCCCGCGTGGGCGCCGTCGCCGTCCTCCTCGTCGGTGCGCGAGCCCGCCTCGCGGGGGACGCGGCCGAAGCGCTCCGGCGGCTCGAGCGGGGCGGCGGCGAGGTCGTGGAGGTGACCGCCCCGGAAGGGCTCGAGCCGCTCCGCGGCGCGACCCTCGTCGTCGACGCGCTCTTCGGCACGGGTCTCTCGCGGCCCCTCGACGAAGGGGGCCTCGCCGCGCACGCGACCCGGATCGCCTCGGGTCGCCGCGCGTTCGTCGTCGCCGTCGACCTCCCGTCGGGGCTCGACGCCGCCTCGGGAGTCCCCGTCGGTCCGCACGTGCGTGCCGACCTCACCGTCACGTTCGGCGCCCCGAAGCTCGCCCACCTCCTCCTGCCGGCGGCAGCGGCCTGTGGTCGCGTCGTCGTCGCCGACATCGGGCTCCTTCCGGCCGGCCCGACCGCCGACGGTCCCGAGGTCGTCACGGCCCTCGACGTCGCGCCTCTCTTCCCGCCCCGGCCCGCGACCGCTCACAAGGGGACGTACGGGACCCTCGCCGTCATCGGCGGCGCCCTCGGGATGGCTGGGGCGGCGGCCCTGGCGGCCCGGGCCGCGTTCCG
>JAGOBQ010000518.1 GCA_017999215.1 Thermoanaerobaculia bacterium | reverse complement strand
CCTCCGGGTGGGGCCCCTCGCCCTCCGCGTCGCCCTTGACGTCGGGCGGAAGGTCGCCGACGTCGATCCGCGGCCCCGCGGCGCTGAAGACGGCCCACTCGATGGCGCTCTTCATCTCGCGGACGTTCCCGGGCCAGTCGTACGACATGAGCGCCGAGAGCGCCGCCGGCGTGAATCCCGTCACGGCCCGGTCGTGCTCCTTCGCGAAGACCTCGCGGAACCGCTCGGCGAGGAGCGGCACGTCCTCGCGCCGCTCCCGGAGCGACGGGAGGTCGACGACGACCCCCTTCAGGCGGTAGTAGAGGTCCTGCCGGAAGCGCCCGGTCTCGATCTCCTTCTTCAGGTCGCGGTTCGTCGCGGAGACGAGCCGGAAGTCCGACTCCTTCGAGTCGTTCCCGCCGACGGGCGTCACCCGGCGCTCCTCGAGGACCCGGAGGAACTTCACCTGCAGGTCGGGGGGCATCTCCGAGACCTCGTCGAGGAAGAGCGTCCCGCCGTGCGCCTGCTCGATCCGCCCCATCCGCTTCACGAGCGCGCCGGTGAAGGCCCCCTTCTCGTGCCCGAAGAGCTCCGACTCGATGATCTCCTTCGGGATCGCCCCGCAGTTGAGCGCCACGAACGTCCGCGGCCGGCGCGGGGAGTTGTGGTGGAGCGCGTTCGCGACGAGCTCCTTGCCCGTTCCCGACTCGCCCGTGATGAGGACGTTCATCCGCGTCGGGGCGACCTTCCGTAGGACGTCGAAGACGCGCTCCATCGCAGCCGAGACGCCGATGATCGCCTCGAAGCCGTAGCGCTTGTCGAGCCGCTCGCGGAGCTGCTTGATCTCGCCCGCCTGGCGCGCGCGGTCGAGGGCGGCCGAGGCGCGGAGGCGCAGGTCGTCTCGCGCGACCGGCTTGGCCACGTAGTCGACCGTGCCGAGGTCCTTCGCCTTCAGGAGCGTCTCGATGTCGCCGAAGGCGGTCACGAGGAGGACGGAGACGTCGGGGCGCGCCGCGGCGAGCTCCGTCGCGAGCTCGATGCCGGTCTTCCCCGGCATCTTCAGGTCGGTCACGACGAGGCCGACGGACGGGTCGTCCATCGCGCGCGAGAGGGCCGAGTCGGCGTCGCCGAACTCCTCCACGCGCCGGCCGTCCGTCGTCAGCGTCAGTGCCATCGCCTTCCGGCTCCCCGCGTCGTCGTCGACGACGAGGACGAGCGGCTCCCGCGGAGGCGCCGCGCTCACGATGCCCCCCCGATCGCCCGGTCCAGGTCGTCCTCGGACCAGACGGGGACTCCGAGCGCACGGGCCTTCTGGAGCTTCGACCCGGGCTCCTCACCGGCCACGACCGCGGCCGACTTCTTCGAAACGCTTCCGCTCACTTTGCCTCCGGCCCTCTCGATCGCGGCCGCCGCTTCTTCGCGGGTCCGTCGCGAAAGGGTCCCCGTCAGGACGAACGTCCGCCCGGACAGCGGTCCGCCGGGGGCGAGCGCCCCCTCCGGCTCGTTCATACGGACGCCGGCCTCCGCGAGTTTAGCGAGGAGCCTCTGGTTCGTCGGCCGGTCGAGCCAGTCCCGCACGGAGCGGGCCGTCTCGGGGCCGATCTCGGAGACTCCGGTCAGCTCCTCCTCCGTCGCCGCCCGGAGCGCGTCCATCGTCAAGAATCGCCGCGCGAGGAGCTTCCCCGTCTTCTCGCCGACGTGTCGGATCCCGAGGCCGAAGAGGAGCCGCGCGAGGCCCGCCTCCTTCGACCTCTCGACTTCCGCGAGGACGTTCGTGGCCGACCTCTCGCCCCACCGCTCCAGCGCCGCGAGGTCCTCCGCGCGGAGGGCGTAGAGCCCCGCGACGTCGGCGATGAGGCCGGCCGCGAGGAGCTGGTCGACCCTTTCGTCCCCGAGCCCCTCGACGTCCATCGCGCGGCGCGCGACGTAGTGGCGGATCGCCTCCTTGACCTGCGCCGGGCACGAGGCGCTGACGCAGCGGATGGCGACCTCCCCTTCCTCGCGGACGACCTTCTCCCCGCACTCGGGGCACGTCGCCGGCATCTCGAACGGCGCGGCGCCGGGCGGGCGCTGCTCGAGGAGGACGCGCGTCACCTTCGGGATGACGTCGCCCGCCTTCTCGACGGCGACCGTGTCGCCGACGCGGACGTCCTTGCGCGAGAGGTCCTCGTAGTTGTGAAGCGTCGCCCGGCGGACCGTCGACCCGGCGAGGAGGACCGGCTCGAACTCGGCCACCGGCGTGAGCACCCCGGTCCGCCCGACCTGGACGACGATGCGCGTCACGCGCGTCGTCGCCTCCTCGGCCGGGAACTTGTAGGCGAGAGCCCACCTCGGCGCCTTCGCCGTCGCGCCGAGGCGCCGCTGGTCGGAGACGGGGCTCACCTTCAGGACCGCGCCGTCCGTCTCGAGGTCGAGCGTGTGCCGCTTCTCGCGCCACTCGACGAGGAAGGCCTTCACCTCGTCGGCGCTCCCCGCGACGAAGCGGTGCGGGCTGACGGGGAGGCCGAGGCCGACGAGCGCCTCGAGCGAGCCGGCCTGCGTGGCGGGAGCGCCCTCGCCCTCCCACCGCGCGACGGAATAGAGGAAGACGGAGAGCCGCCGTCGCGCCGTCTCGCGCGAGTCAAGGAGCCGGAGCGAGCCGGCCGCGGCGTTGCGCGGGTTCGCGAAGAGCGGCTCCCCCGCCTCCTCGCGCGCGGCGTTCAGCGCCTTGAAGGCCGACTTGCCGAGGTAGACCTCGCCTCGCACCTCGAGGAGGCGCGGGGCGCCCCGGGGAAGGCGGAGCGGGAGGACGCGGATCGTCCGGACGTTCGGCGTCACGTCCTCGCCCGTCGTCCCGTCGCCGCGCGTGGCGCCGCGGACGAGGACCCCCTCCTCGTAGACGAGCGAGATCGAGAGGCCGTCGATCTTCAGCTCGCAGACGATCTCGGGGAGACGTCCGTCGAGCCGGTCGGTCACGCGCGCGAGCCAGGCGTCGAGCTCCGCCTCGGAGTAGGCGTTCTCGAGGGAGAGGAGCGGCACCTCGTGCCGCACGTTCGGGAGGCCGTCGACGGGCGCGCCGCCGACGCGCCGCGTCGGCGAGTCCGGGGTGACGAGCTCGGGCCAGCGCTCCTCGATCGCGAGGAGCTCGCGCGAGAGGGCGTCGTACTCGGCGTCGCTCACCTCGGGGCGGGCGAGAACGTAGTAGAGGCGCTCGTGCCGGCGGAGCTCGTCCCGGAGGAACGAGGCGCGCTCCGCGGCCGCGGAAACGGTCTCGGGCAGGTTCGACACGTCCGGATTGTAGGGGCCGCCCCGCCGGCCGGCGGGCGATACTCCCCGCTCCGCCGGGCAGCCCGGCGGGGACGGACGGATGAAGCGGAGGCTCCTCCTCGCAGGCGGGATGGTCGCGCTCGGGCTCGGGCTCGCCGGCCTGGCCCTCCCCGTCCTCCCGACGACCCCCTTCCTCCTCCTTTCGGCCTGGCTCTTCGCGCGCAGCTCGCCCGAGCGCTACGAACGCCTCCTCGGGCACCAGCTGCTCGGGCCCCCCGTGCGCGACTGGGTCGAGAGGCACGGCCTGCGCCGGCGGGTGAAGGTCCGTGCGATCGTCCTCCTCTGGGCGGCG
>JAGOBQ010000517.1 GCA_017999215.1 Thermoanaerobaculia bacterium | reverse complement strand
GCGAGGCGGAAGCGGCAGGCGAGCGCGACCTCGAGCCCCCCGCCGAGCGCCGCGCCGTGGATCGCCGCGACGAACGGCTTCCGGCTCTCCTCGACGCGGTCGAGCCAGGCGTGCGCGCCGCGGGAGATCGACTCGGCCTCCGCGGCGCTCATCGCGAGGACCTCCTCCAGGTCGGCACCGGCGATGAACCCGTCGCTCTTGGCGCTCGCGACGACGCAGGCGACGACCGCGTCGTCCTCCTGGATCTCCTTCATGAGCGGGCCGGCCTCGTCCAGGAGGCCGGCCGAGAGGACGTTCACGGGCCGGTCCGGCGTGTCGAAGAGAAGGACGGCGACGCCGTCGGGACGCTTCTTCAGCGAGAGGCTTCTCATCGCGCGAGCACCATCGCGTGCCCGAGGGCGCCCGCCGCGCACGTTGTCACGACGCCGAGCTCGGCCCCCTCGCGCTCCATCCTCTCGACGCACGTCGTCAGGAGGCGCGCGCCGGTCGCTCCGAACGGGTGCCCGAGGGCGAGCGAGCCGCCCCGGGCGTTGACTCTCCCCGGGTCGATCCGCCCGACCGCATCCGCCCGGCCGAGCCGCTCCCGGCAGTAGCTCCGGTCGGCGAGGAGCTTCAGGAACGCGAGGACCGGCGCGGCGAAGGCCTCGTGGACCTCCCAGACGCCCACCTCGCCGGCCGACACGCCCGCCGCGTCGAGCGCCTTTGCGACGGCCGCGACGGGACCGAGGAGGAGCTCCTCGAGCGGCTCCATCGCGACGAGCGCGGTCGTCACCACCCGCGCCCGCGGCGCGAGCCCGAGCCTCTCGGCCGCCTCCGCGCTCGCCAGGAGGCAGGCGGCCGCGCCGTCGGTCAGGAAGGAGCTGTTCCCCGCGGTGACGGTGCCGAACGCGCGGTCGAACGCCGGGGGGATCGCGCCGAGCTTCGCGAGCGTCGTGTCGCCGCGGATGCCGTCGTCGGCCCCGATCGGCCCGTACGACGGAGGCACCCGCGCCGGGACGACCTGCTCGACGTAGAGCCCCGCCTTCGTCGCCGCCGCCGCCTTCCGGTGGGACCGGAGCGCCCATCGGTCCTGCGCCTCGCGCGTCAGGCCGAGCCTCTTCGCGAGTCGTTCGGCGCTCTGCCCCATCGTCTGCCCCGTCGAGAACTCGGCGATCGCGGGCGTGTCGGGGGCGAGGTCCTTCAGCGAAAGCCCCTGCAGGAGCTTCACCCAGTCGAGGACCCCCTTCGCCTTCTGCGACCGGATGAGGCGCTTGCGCACCTCCCGGCCGAAACGGATCGGCGCGTCGGAGAGAGTCTCGGCGCCGCCCGCGACGACGACCTCGGCGGCGCCGCTCGCGATCGCCTCGACGGCTCCGGAGACCGCGACGTTCGAGGAAGCGCAGGCCGCCGTGACGGTGAACGCGGGGCACGACGCCGGAAGTCCCGCGGCGAGCGCCGACTCGCGCGCGAGGTTCGTCGTCCGCGGGTCGGCGAGGACCGTGCCCATCACGACGCGGTCGACGGCGGCGGGTTCGACGCCCGTCCGGTCGAGGAGGCCTTTCAGCGCCATCGCCCCGAGCTCGTAGGCCATCACGTCGGCGAAGGCGGCCCCGGCGCGGAGGAAGGGGGTCCGGCACCCGCCGGCGAAGACGACCGTCCGACCGTGCACGTTCTTCGCGGCCATGGCTCCTCCCTGTGCGGGAGGAATGCTACCGCCCTGCCCCCGGCCGGGTCAGCCGACCGGGGCGCTCAGTCCGCGCCCGCCTTCGCCGCGCGGAGCGCCCGGGCGCGGCGCGCCGCGATCTCGCCGACGGAATCGGGGAACGACGCCTGATCCTCCTCGTCCTTGCTCGCCCGGCCGTACGCCTCGATCGCTTCCTCGACGAGGCCGAAGCTCTCCCGGATGCGCCCGACGACGAGCCAGTCGCCCGGCATCGGCTCGTCGAGCCCCAGGAGCTCCATCGAGCGGAGGACGAGGGCATGCGCCTCCTCGTGCCGCCCGAGCTCGGCGCAGATGGCGGCGAGCGTGTTCAGGATGGCGGGATTCGAGCGCCGGGAGCCTTCGACGGCCTGCCTCGCCTGGCTGAGGGCCTTCTCGTCCACCTTTCCCGCGACGTATCGCGCCCAGGCCGAGGTGTTCGCGTCGCCCGCCGACGGCGAGGGACGCTGCATCAGACGGTCCGCGGCCTCGAGCGCCCCCGCCGAGTCGCCGGCCGTCGAGCGCAGCGAGACGAGCGACGAGCCGACGAGCCGGCAGCTCGCGTGCGACCGGGCGTGCTCCTCGGCCGCGGCGAGCGCCTCATCGACTCGGCCGGCCCTCCCCTTCAGCCCGATGTCGAACATCGCAGCCGTCTCGCCCGAGGCGCGGTCGACGCGAATGATCGGCAGGAGTCCGATCGCCTCCTCGAGAAGCGCCCGAGCCTCCTCCTTCGTCCGCTTCGAATCGGCCCCGGTCCGCGCGACGAGCGACCTGTGGAGGAGCGCGGCCCGGAGAGGGTCCTCGGGCTTCTCGCGTTGCGCGCGGCGCAGCTCGTCGAGGAGAGGCTCCGGGAGCGGCGCGCCGGCGAGGCCGGCGAGCGCGGCGAGGCGCAGCTCGGCGGGGGGCGCCCCGGCGCCCGGCCGGAGACGCGGGAGGAGGGGATCGAGGAGGAGGTCGCCTTCCTCTTCGTGGACCTCGACCTCGAGCGCCGCGCGCTCGAGCCAGCGGCGCGCCTCTTCGGTCCGGCCGCGCGTCACGAGGTCGAGCGCATACCAGCAGAGGAACCGGGAGCCGCCGTCGTCCGACACGATCCGGGGGACGCCGTCCTCCTCGCCGACCCAGACGCGGATCTGACGGGGAGCCTGTCCCGCCACCGGGACGGTCCCCGAGACGAGCCATCCCTCTGCCGCGGACCCGTCGGCGGTGAGCCCGGCCGCGAGGGCGCTGTCTCTCAGGAACGCGAGCGAGGCCCCCGACGCCAGGGCGGATCGCCGGATGCCCCTCACCTCTTCCTCGAGGAACTTTCGGAGGAGAGCGGCCCCGTCGGCGTCACGTGCGGTCCGCACCGCCTTCACGTAGAGCTTCTCGGCGGCGTCGACTCCGCCGTCCGGGGAGAAGACCGCCGCCATGAGGGCATTGACGGCCGACAGGGCGTCGCCCGCGACGGGAGCCGGGACGGGACCGTCACGCTTCTTCAGGCGGCGGGCCGTCTCGACGGGAACCGCTACTGCGGCGGCGCCGTCCCCTCCGCGCGCCGCTTCCTCCAGCAGCGCGGCGCCCTCGGGATAGCGCCGGAGGACGAGGAGGAGCGCGCCGACCTCGCCCGCGGCCTTCCGCCGTGCCGCGAGGTCCGGGTTCGCCTGCCGAAGCAGCTCGAGGGCGCGGACGGTCCCGCGGGAGGCGGCGACGGCTGCGACCCGGAGGCCGAGCATCTGCTCCGCGTCCGATCGCTTCTCGAGGAACGCCGCGGCGTCGGCCGGGCGGTCGGCGCGCAGCAGGGCGAAGGCGTAGTTCCGGGCGAGGACCGTCGCGCCCGGCGCCTTCTCGACGAGCTTGCCGTATTCGCCGAGGGCGAGCGCGAGCCGCGCGGGATCGACGTAGCGGAAACCTTCGCGGTCGTG
>JAGOBQ010000516.1 GCA_017999215.1 Thermoanaerobaculia bacterium | reverse complement strand
GGCGGGCCGGATCCCGGCGTCGCGCCCGGCGCCGATGAAGAGCCGCACCGCTCCCGCGAGGCGCGGACCGCGCCGGGCCGGGAACGGACCCGGAGCGGGGCCGTCGCCGCGCGGCACGAAGCGGGGACGTTCCGACGGGACGGGGATCGCCGGGATCTCCTCGTCCTCCCCCGGCGAGCCCGCGTTCTCGTGGGCGAGCTTGACGCCCGCCGCCGCGACGTCGAGGAGGTCGAACTCGTCCGCGAGCGATTCCACCGCGACCCGGAAAGTTTCGAGGCCGCCGCCCAGGATCGTCTCCCGGAGCGAGGCGCGCGTCAGTTCGAGGCGGCGCGCCTTCAGGTCGGCGACCGTCGGCACCGTCGCCCTCTCGATCTTCTTCTTCGTGAGCCGCTCGACGTTCGCGAGGAGCCACTGCTCGCGCGGCTCGTAGAACGTGATCGCCGTGCCCGCGCGCCCCGCGCGCCCCGTCCGGCCGATCCGGTGGACGTAGGCCTCCGCCTCGCTCGGGACGTCGAAGTTGAAGACGTGCGAGACCTGCTCCACGTCGAGCCCGCGGGCGGCGACGTCGGTCGCCACGAGGAGGTCCGCGGAGCCCGAGCGGAACCGCTTCATCACGCGGTCGCGCTGCTCCTGGGAGAACCCTCCGTGGAGCGCCTCGGCGCGCCGCCCCCGCGCGTTGAGCTTCTCCGAGATCTCGTCCACCTCGGTCCGGGTCCGGCAGAAGACGATCGCGGAGGTCGGGTCCTCGAGGTCGAGGACGCGGGAGAGGGCGGCGAGCTTGTGGGCTCGCGGCACGACGTAGGCCGTCTGCTTCACCCGCCCCTGGCTCTCCGACGCCGTTCCCATCTCGCGGGACGTCCCGAGCCTCAGCTCCGTCGGAGAGGAGAGGCGGCGCGCGGCCAGGACCGCGATGCGCGGCGGGAACGTGGCCGAGAAGAGCGCCATCGGACGCCCGTCGGGCGTCGCGTCGAGGATCGCCTCGAGGTCCTCCGCGAAGCCCATGTCGAGCATCTCGTCCGCTTCGTCGAGGACGACGAGCTTCACTCCGGCGAGCGCGAGCGTCCCGCGCCGGACGTGGTCGAGCGCCCGGCCCGGCGTCGCGACGACGACGTCCACCCCGCGCTCGAGCGCCCGCAGCTGTAGGCCCATCGAGGAGCCGCCGTAGACGGCGAGGACCCTCACCCCGGCCTCCCTGCCGTAGCGGTGGACCGCCTCGGCCACCTGCATCGCGAGCTCGCGCGTCGGGACGAGGACGAGGCCGAAGACGCTTCGGCGCTCCCCCCCTTCCCGGACGAGCCGATCGAGCATCGGGAGGGCGAACGCGGCCGTCTTGCCCGTGCCGGTCGCGGCCTGCGCGAGGAGGTCGCGCCCCTCGAGGAGGATCGGGATCGCCTGCCGCTGGACCGGAGTGGGCTCCTCGTAGCCGAGGGAGGCGAGCGCGGCGAGGAGGCGAGGATCGAGGCCGAGGGAGAGGAAGCCGGACGGTTCGGCTTCCTCGCCGTCGACGGGTCGTTCGGGCGTGTCGCTCACGCCCTCATGCTACCCCCTCGGTCAGCGGGCGTACGGAGAGCCGGCCCTCCAGGGAACCTTCCCGCCGCGGGAGGCGATCTCCTCGATGGCGAGCTCGACGAACCGCGCCAGCTGAGCGGTGCCGGTCAGCTCCCAGGACGGGTCGAGCTCGTCGTCGGGCCGGTGATAGCGCTTCGCCCGGTACTCCTCGCGCCGCGCGAGGCCCGTGCCGGGCGGCGTTCCGACGAGGTCGTCGCCGAGGTCGATCCAGATCCCGGGGACCCCCGCCTTCGCGAAGGAGAACTGATCGGAGCGGTAGAAGAAGCCCTGGCCGGGGGCGGGTTCCGGCGCGACGCGGAGGCCTTCCTTCTTCGCCACCGCCTCGACGACCGCGCCGAGGGCGCTCTCGGAGCCGCCGATGGCGACGACGTCGCGCGCGGGACCCCAGACGGCCGACATCTCGAGGTTCAGGTTCGCCGCGATCCGCGCGAGCGGCACCGGGGGCGTCCGGGCGAAGAGGTCCGAGCCGAGGAGACCGGCCTCCTCGGCCGCCGGCGCGAGGAAGAGGACGTCGACCGGAAGCTCCCCCGCAAGGGCCGCGATCCGGCGCGAGAGGGCGAGCAGCACCGCGAGGGCCGAGCCGTTGTCCATCGCGCCGTTGTAGATCGCGTCGCCCTCCTCGGGCGTCCCGACGCCGAGGTGGTCGTGGTGGGCGCTCACGACGACGACCGGAGCCGTTCCCGACGGCCCGCGGCCGGGAACGATCCCGGCGACGTTCGCCGAGACGACCGATTCGTATCGGGGCGCGGCGTGCGCCTCGAGCTTCAGGGCGAGCGGGATCGGCCGGAAGCCCCGCTTCCCGGCCGCCTCGCGGAGCGACTCCAGCGTCACGCCCCCCGCCCGCACGGCGCGCGTCGCCTCCGCCTCCGTCAGCCACCCCTCGAGTGAGAGCGCCGCCGCGTCGGGAGCGAACGCCACGGTCCGCGTCCAGCCGTTCCGGACGACCTCCCAGCCGTAGCCGGCTCCCTCGCGCGTGTGGACGAAGACGACGCCCGCGGCGCCGCGCCTGGCGGCGACCTCGAGCTTCGTCCGCCACCGGCCGTGATGCGTCAGCGTCGGACCGGCGAAGAGGGCCGGGTCGTCGCCGCCCGGCTCGCCCGAAAGGAGAAGGAGCAGCTTCCCCCGAACGTCCGCCCCCTCGAAATCGTTCCAGCCCCACTCCTTCGCCTCGATCCCGTAGCCGCCGAAGACGACGTCGGCCGAGACGCTCCCCGCCGACTCGGGTCGCGGGAACGCGAGGACGAAGTCGTCGCCGAACCGGCCGGCCGGGGCCGAGGCCGCCGCGCCCGTCCAGGACAGCGTCGTCTTCGGGTCGGGCACGACGATGCGGATCGGGACCGGCTGACGGTAGCTGGAGCCGAAGGCCGGCGCGAGGCCGTTCGCCCGGAAGACGGACTCGATGTACGCCTGCGCCAGGCCGTCGCCGCGCGTCCCGGGGGCGCGCCCCTCGAGGAGGTCGTCGGCGAGGAATCGGATGTGGGCGTCGAGCTCGGCCGGCGACACGGGCGCAGGCCCGGCCGCACGGACGGGGCGAACGGAGAGGACGGACAGGAGGAGGCCGACGGCGAGGGCGAAGACGATGCGGCGCACGGGACGATCAGTATAGAGGCGGAGCGCTCGCCGCCGCGCCTCAGTTGCCCGTGTACATCTCCTCGATCCGGTCCTTGTAGAGCTCGGCCGCGGCCCTGCGGCGCACCTTCTGCGTCGGCGTCATCGAGCCCCCTTCCACGGAGAACTCCTTCGTCAGGAGCGAGAACTTCCGCACCTTCTCCCACGGGGCGAGGTCCTTCGTCCGCTCCTCGATCGTCCGCTTGATGAGGTCGAGGACCCGCTCGTTCCGCACGAGCTCGTCCCGCCCCGCGAAGGAGATTCCTGCGGCCCGGGCCCACTTCTCGAGAGCCTCGAACGCCGGCACGACGAGCGCCGTGACGTAGCTCCGCCCCTCGCCGATGACGGCCACCTGCTCGCCGAGCGGATCGGCCCCGATCGTCGTGTCGACGTGCGGCGGGGCG
>JAGOBQ010000069.1 GCA_017999215.1 Thermoanaerobaculia bacterium | reverse complement strand
GAGTACGTGCGGGACGCCGTGGGGGCGTTCGGGACCTGAGTTCCCGGGGCGCGCCGGCCAGGTGGCTAGCTCGCCCCGCCCTCGGCCCTGAGCGCCGTCTCGAGCTGCCGGATCAGAGGCGGGAGGTTCTCCCGGATCGTTCGAAGGACGATCTCGGGATCGACGCTCGCGTAGCCGTGAATGATCTCATTCCTCATCCCGACGATCCGATTCCACGGGATCTCCGGGTACAGGGCCCTTTCTTCGGGAGGCGTCTGGGCTGCCGCCTCGCCGAGGATCTCGAGGAGACGCTCGAGGGCGAGCTCTCTCAGGCGGTCGTTCTCGAGGTCGGCGGCCTTCAGCCCGGCTGCGGCTTCGACGGCCTCGCGCGCCGCGTCGAGCATGTGCCGCAGCCCCAGGAGAGGCTCACGCTGCGTCATGCAGGGGGACCGCCTCGCGGAGGACTCGATTGCGAAAGTACGGGCTGAGCGACCGCGGCGTGCGGAGGTCGACGCTCCTGCCGAAGAGCGACGACAGCTCCTCCCTCATCTCGCCGAGCTCGAAGAAGCCTGGAGCTCCGCCCGGTTCGAATTCGACGAGGACGTCGACGTCGCTCTCCGGTCCGAAGTCCTCCCGCAGCACAGAGCCGAAGAGGCCGAGTCGGCGGACTCGATGTCGCCGGCAGAACTCGGCCACCCTCTCCGGCGCGAGGCGCAGTCGACCTGCGGACAGGCTCGTCAGCGCGGGTCCCATGGGGCGATCTTAGGGCAGTTCGTTCGTCACGATTCGCCGTCAGACCGGCGCCGACACCGTCCGCATCCCGTCGTGCCAGAGGGAGACGCGGGAGGCGAGGGCAAAGTAGTCCTTCCCCGCGGAGCTCTCGTGACTGAAGCGGTCCTGGAACCAGAGGTCGAAGTGCCCGGTCGCGTCGCGGAAGCCGATCTCGAACGCGATCACTCCCTGGTACCCCTCGATCTGGCTCCGGTCGAGCCTCGCGCCCGCCTTCTTCCGGATGTCGACGTTCGGCTGCCCGAAGCGGCTCTCCATGAAGGCTCGGAAATCGCCGACGCGGATGATGTAGTAAGCCCTGTTCCCGCCGCGCCGGTTCGTCACCGCCCGGAAGGTTCGCGGGATCGCGACTCCCGCGCCGTTCAGGGCGTGGCTCAGCCGGATCGTGCAGGTGTTCGTGATGTCCGGGTCCTGCACCTCCCCGCCGATCAGCTTCTGCACGGTCTTCGGAGACGGGAAGATCCAGTAGCTCGGGTAGGACGCCGAGAGCACGGCGAACGGCGGCAACGCCATGACCCACCTCCTCTTACGGACTAACCGAGATTATGTCTCACGCGGACCAGCCGGGCCGGCCCGCGCGGGAGGAGGCGCTCCCCCGGTCCGCGCCGGGCGCATCGCCCGGCGGCCCCGGCCGCGGTAAGGTTCGGCGCATCCCGTTCGGAGGTATCGATGAGCTTCTCCCGTTCCGGAACGGCCGTCCTTCTCGCCGTCGGCGCCGCCGTGGGCTGCGCGAGCGCGCCGCGGAAGTCCTCCGCGGAGGCCCTACGTGAGGAGGTCTTCGCGACCGAGCGCGCGTTCGCGAAGACGATGGCCGACCGCGACCACGCCGCTTTCGTGTCGTTCCTCGCCTCGGAGACGGTCTTCTTCTCCGGAGAGAAGCCGCTCCGCGGCGCGGAGGCGGTCGCGGCGTGGTGGAAGAGGTACTACGCGGGGAAGGAAGCGCCCTTCTCGTGGGAGCCGGCTCAGGTCGAGGTGCTCGACTCGGGGACGCTCGCCCTGAGCACGGGGCCGGTGCGCGACCCTTCCGGGAGAGAGACCGGAACGTTCACGTCCATCTGGCGGCGCGAGGGGCCCGGGACGTGGCGGATCGTCTTCGACAAGGGGAACCCGGTCTGTCCGAAGGAGCCCTGAGCCCGTCGGGCAGACGGCCGCTACTTCGTCCGCGCCCCCCCGCGGACGAACCCCTCTACGAGGAGCCCCGTCTCTCCCTTCCGGAAGAGGACGAGGTCGATCGTCGCCCACGGGACGATCGCCCGGCCCGCGGCCCAGGTGCGAGCCTCGCGCGCGAGCGCGCCTTCGTCGAGGAGGAGCACGCCGTCCTTCGCGAGGCCCCGCGCGGCGAGGCCCGCGACGGCCTTCTCCCACGCATCGGCGCCTCCGGCCGGGGCGGGCGCGACGACGAGGCCGGCCGCGTCCACCTCTTCGAGGCCCGCGAGGTGCGCGAGGTCGCCGACGTCGACGATCGCGGCCGAGGAGAGGCGCCGGCCGTCGCCCGCGAAGGCGCGGGCCTTCACGACCGCGACGTCGGCGCGGAAGGGCGGGAGACCCCGCCCGCCGTGGACGGTAGCGCCGCGCAGGACGAGATCGACGAGGTCGCCACGGACGTTCGGCGGGAGCGTCTCGTAGAAGGGCGCGTCCGCCGTCTCCTCCCCGCGTGCGAGGGCGTGGAGGGCCGAGAGGAGGAGGACGAAGTTGAGCCTTACGAGGCGCTCCTCCTCCCGCGGGCCGTGCCAGCCGCCCGTCTCGAGGAGGACGGTCGGAGTCCCCCAGCGCGACATCGAGTCGCCGAAGGCGCGCTCGGTGTAGTCGGTGGCGTAGCGGGAGACGCGGCCCGGCGCGAACGTCGAGGCGACGCGGGCGAGGTGCCCCGCGAGGCCCCTCTTGCGCTGGAGGGCCGGCCCCTCGGGCTCGTTCTGCGCGGCCGAGACGGCGAGGACGGCGATCGCCGCCTGCGCGCCCCCCGGACCGGCGGTGACGAGCGGGCTCTGGTTGTGGAGGTTGAAGCCGGCCGCCGGGGCGTAGCGGTCGCGGACCTCCTTCAGGAATCGCCCCTCCGGCGACTGGAGACGCACGGCGTCGCGATTGATGTCGATCCCCTGCGCGTTGCGGCGGTCTCCGCGCACGGCGCCGTCGGGGTTGAGCATCGGAACGACGACGAGGGTGAGGCGCGACAGGAGATGCGCGGTCGCGGGCTCGGCCCGGTTCTCGGCGAGGAACGCGAGGAGGTCGACGAGGGCCGCTGTCGCGGTCGGCTCGTCGCCGTGCATCTGCGACCAGAGGAGGATCTTTTCCGGGCCGCTCCCCGCGAGGAGGACCGGAATCTCCCGCCCTTCGGACGACCGCCCCTTCTCCTCGACCCGGACGACGCCGCGGGAGTAGCCGGCGAGCGCCTCGAGGTCGGCGAGGAGCGCCTCGGGCGTGTAAGAGCCGGAGGGGGGCGAGAGGCGGACGCCGGTCCAGGCGGCATAGAGCGCCTCCGGGGCGGGGGCGGGCGGGACCGCGGAAAGGGCTGCGGCGAGGGCGGCGGCGAGGAGGAACGCGGCCGGCATGGTCGAACGGTACCAGCGAACGGCGCTCGAGCGCAGCGTTCGAGCGTCGCCGCCCTCCTTGACACCTCCGCCACGAGTGGCAAGCTGACCTCGTCCGGGACGAAAGGGGCTGCGGTTCCCTGAAGGCTCCTCCCGCGGCGTGCCGGGGAGCGGATTCGCCGGTCCGCGGGGGGCTCGCCGGGAGGGGACCCCTCGCCGGGGGTCCGGACGGAGCCGAGGGAGGAACGATGAACCTGACGATCGAGCAGAGGGAGTCTCACGTCCTGGCCCGGATCGAGGACACCCGCCTCGACGCCCTCTCCGCCCCCGACTTCAAGGCGCGCATGTCGGGCGCGCTGACCGGTACGGCGCCGAAGGTCGTCCTCGACCTCTCTCCCGTCGCCTTCATCGACAGCGCCGGGCTGGCCTCCATCCTGTCGCTCGTGAAGGGGCTTCCCGAGGGGGGCGACCTTCGGATCGCCGGCGCGCGCGACGCCGTCCGCGCCGTCTTCCGCCTGACGCGGCTCGACAAGGTGCTCGCGCTCCACGACACGGTGGAGGACGCGGTCGCCGCCGTGGAGGCCCGATGAGCGTCGCCCCGCCGCTGCCGCGGACCGGGGAGGAGCTGCGCGAGGCGATCCGCTGGCACGTCCGGCACTCGCTCGGGAAGGCCTGGGAGGACGCCACGAACGGCGACCTCTTCCAGGCCCTCGGGCTGGCCGTCCGCGACCGGGCCTGGGAGCGCCTCCTCGCGACGGAGAAGCGCTACCGGCAGGCCGGCGCCAAGCGGGTCTACTACCTCTCGATGGAGTTCCTCATCGGGCGCTCGCTCGTCGACTCGCTCTACAACCTCGGCCTCCACGACGCGGCCGTCCAGGCGCTCGCCGAGCTGGGGCACGACCTCGACCACCTGCGCGAGGAAGAGGTCGACGCCGGGCTCGGCAACGGCGGCCTCGGCCGCCTCGCCGCCTGCTTCCTCGACTCGCTCGCGACGCTCCACCTGCCGGGCTACGGCTACGGCCTCTTCTACCAGTACGGCCTCTTCCGCCAGGAGATCGACAACGGCTACCAGAAGGAGCGCCCCGACCGCTGGCTCCACGCCGCGATGCCCTGGACGGTCGAGCGGCCCGAGGAGGCGGTCCTCGTGCCGGTCTACGGCCGGATCGTCGACACGGTGGACCGGAAGAGCCAGTACAACCCGATGTGGATGGACTGGAAGATCCTCGTCGGCGTGCCGCACGAGATGCCGGTCGTCGGCTACGGCGGCGAGACGGTGAACGCGCTCCGGCTCTACTCCGCCCGCGCCTCCGACGAGTTCAACATGGAGTTCTTCAACTCCGGCGACTACGTCCAGGCGGTGCAGGAGTCGATCGGGTCGGAGACGATCTCCAAGGTCCTCTACCCGTCGGACAAGGTGCAGAAGGGCAAGGAGCTCCGCCTCCTGCAGGAGTACTTCTTCGTCGCCTGCGCGCTGCGCGACATCCTCCGGCGCTTCCTCCGCGAAGGGCACCCCATCGCGGCGTTCCCCGACCGGATCGCGATCCAGCTGAACGACACCCACCCCGCCCTCGCCGTGGCCGAGCTGATGAGGCTCTTCGTCGACGAGCACGACGTGCCGTGGGAGCGGGCGTGGGAGATGACCGTCGCCACGCTCGGCTACACGAACCACACGCTGCTGCCGGAGGCGCTCGAAAAGTGGCCGCTCCCGCTCGTGGAGACGGTCCTCCCGCGGCATCTGCAGATCATCTACGAGGTGAACCGGCGGTTCCTCGACGAGGTCGCGCACCGCCTGCCGGGCGACCAGGAGGTCCTCGCCCGCGTCTCCATGATCGAGGAGGGGGAGCCGAAGCAGGTGCGGATGGCTCAGCTCGCGGCGGCGGGAAGCCACTCGATCAACGGCGTCGCCGCGCTCCACTCCCGCCTCATCACCGAGAACCTCTTCCCCGACCTCTACCGGCTCCACCCGGAGCGGTTCAACAACAAGACGAACGGCGTCACGCCGCGGCGCTGGCTCCTGAAGTCGAACCCGAGCCTCGCCGCCCTCCTGACCGAGGCCGCCGGCCCCGGCTGGGTGACGGAGTACGGCCTCCTGCGCGAGCCGCTCGACCGGCTGGCCGAGGACGGGGCCTTCCGCGACCGCTTCCGGGCCGTCAAGCGCGAGAACAAGGTCCGCCTCGCGCGAATCGTCGCCGACCTGACGCGCGTGCGCGTCGACCCCGACTCCCTCTTCGACATCCAGATCAAGCGGATCCACCTCTACAAGAGGCAGCTCCTGAACGCCCTCCACGTCGTCCACCTCTACTTCCGGATCGTCGAGGACGGGGAGCTCCCGAAGGCGCCGCGGACGTTCGTCTTCGCCGGGAAGGCGGCGCCCGGCTACTGGGTCGCCAAGCAGGTCATCAAGCTGATCCACGCCGTCGGGGAGAGGGTCAACCGGGACACGCGGGTGAAGGGGATGCTCAAGTGCGTCTTCCTCCCCGACTACCGGGTCTCGCTCGCCGAGCGGATCATCCCGGCGGCCGACCTCTCCGAGCAGATCTCGACCGCCGGCATGGAGGCCTCCGGCACCGGGAACATGAAGCTCTCGATGAACGGCGCGCTCACGATCGGGACGCTCGACGGCGCGAACATCGAGATCATGGAGGAGGTGGGCGAGGAGAACATCTTCATCTTCGGCCACACCGCCGAGGACCTCGACCGCCTGAAGGAGCCCGGGGCCTACGCCGCCCGACGCGTCTACGAGGACGACCCGCGCGTCCGGCGCGTCCTCGACGCGTTCCAGACGCCCCTCTTCGCGCCGTTCGAGCCGGGGATCTTCACGTGGCTCTTCGAGCACGTCGTCGAGAACCACGACCCCTATTTCCACCTCGCCGACTTCGACGCCTACGCCGCCGCGCAGGAGCGGGTCGCGGAGCAGTGGACCGACGCGGCCGGCTGGACGCGCAAGGCCGTCCTGAACGTGGCGCGGATGGGGAAGTTCTCCTCCGACCGGACGATCCGCGAGTACGCCCGGGAGATCTGGAACCTCGCGCCCGTCCCGCCGGAGGCGGCGCCGCCGCGTTAGCCCGGATTTCGGCTTCGGCGGCCGTTCGGGGGACAATCACCTCCCCCGGAGGAGTCCAATGCCGAATGCCGCGCCCCGCCGACGCAGGGCGGTCCCTGCCGCCGCCTCGAAAGCCGCCCCCCCCGGGGCGCGCCGCCCGGCGCGTCCGAAGCGCCCCGCGCCCGCCGGCCCGGCGGCGATCGTCGACGGCACGCCCCACGTCCACCCCGAAGGGGAGTTCCTCTGGGAGAGCTCGCCGTCGCGCTACATCGCCCGGATGAACGGGGCGACGGGGCGGGAGGTCCTCCGGCCGATCGACCCGGAGGAGCTCCTGATCACGGCGCACCGCGACAAGAACCCGTTCGAGGTGACGGCCTCCTTCCTCGCGAGCCGGCTCGTCCAGGTGACCGGGAACGAGGAGACCGTCCGCGACGCGTTGAGGAAGGCGAACGCGCTCGGGACGCGCCTCGCGGGAGGGCTCGGGCGGTGGACCGGGTCGCACGCCGTGGAGCGCGGCGCGAAGAAGCTGATCGGCGTGGTGGACCGCGAGGTCTTCTTCCAGTTCCGCGAGCCGACCCACCGGACGGCGCGCGAGCTCTCTCAGCGGATCGAGAAGCTCCGCGCCGACGCCCGCGCCGCGCTCGCCGCCCGCGGGAGGAGCCCGCGCCTCCGCGTCCTCCTGACCGGCGCGACCGGCTTCCTCGGCCAGGAGATCCTCGCGCAGGCCGCTTCCGACCGGAGGATCGCCGAGGTCGTCTCGGTCGTCCGCCCCCAGACGGTGCGCGATCCGAAGACGCGCGAGGTGATCCGGGTCCTCACCCCGACGGAACGCGGCCGGCTGCTTCTCTCGCGGCTCGGCGTCGGCGGGCGCGCCGCGCGCAAGTTCCGCTTCGTCGACGGAGACATCGAGAAGCCGGACCTCGGGATCTCGCCGGAGGAGCTCGCGACGCTCGAGCGGACGGTCACGCACGTCGTCCACTGCGCGGCGTCCGTCTCGTTCGACGACACCTACGAGAGCTCCTTCCGCGCGAACGTCCTCGGCTGCAAGAACGCCCTCGACTTCTCCCTCCGGCTCCAGCGGGCGAAGGGGTCGAAGTTCGTCCTCCACGTGGCCATCGAGACCTCCTACATCCACGGCCGCAAGAAGCGGTCGATGGCCCAGGAGAACGCGCTCGTCTTCCCGAGGAACTTCTACAACAACTTCTACGAGCTGACGAAGGCGATGGCCTCGATCGAGACCGACCAGCACATGGTCGAGGAGGGGCTCCGCGTCGTCCAGCTCCTGCCGGCGATCGTCATCGGCGACTCGCGGACGGGGAACAACCGCGGCGACACGAAGGTCGTGAACGCCCCGGTGAACGCCTTCGGGCGGGCGAAGGAGGCGCTCGACACGCTCCGCGCCACGCGTTTCGGCGAGCCGAAGGCCGCCGCGATCGCCTCCGTCGCGATGGTCTTTCCGGCCGACCGCTCCGCCGAGATCAACCTCGTCACCGTCGACCGCGTCGTCGAGGGGATCCTCGCGGCGCTGACCCGCCCCGAGGCGATCGGCGAGCGGGTCCACCTCGCGACCGACCACCGGATCCGGACCGAGGACATCGTGCGGATCGAGAAGGAGGAGCTCGGGGTCGACGTCCGCCTCGCCGACCCGACGCTCTTCCGGAACGTCACGCTCCCGTTCGTCGCCGCCCTCCTGCGCAAGGCGAACGAGCCGAAGCTCGCGAGCGCCCTCGAGAAGCTCGGGACGATCTTCGGCGGCTACGGCGAGTGGGGGCAGCCGATCCACAGCGTCGGGAACGACGTCCGCGTCCTCGGCCTCGCGCTCCGCCGCCCGAACACCTATTACGCCTTCCGGATGCTCTGCCGGCACAACAAGCTCGTCCAGGACTTCGGCCGCGTGAAGGACCCGGACGAGATCGCCCGGCGCGAGCGCGTCTGGGCCGAGGCGATCGAGAGGATCGAGCGGGAGTCGGGGCGGCTCGCCGGCTCGCTCGAGACCGCCGAGTTCCGGAAGCGGATCGAGGAGGTCCTCGACCTTCGGACGTTCGAGGCGAAGGCGCCGTCGAGGTAGCGGCGCACGCGCCCGGCTCGGAATCGGAGGGGGATCCGCCGGCTGACGGCGACGCCTCGCGGGACGACCTCGCCCTCCGATTCGGCCGGCAGGGCCTCACCGAGGCCGGGCCCGGCGTCCGACCCCGGGGGACTCGAAGGGGCACCTCGCTACCTGGGTTCGACGACGCTGACCGTGTTGTTGTGGTTCGAGATGACGTAGCCGATCGCGTAGCAGCGCGTCGAGCAGGTGACGACGGCCCGTTGCCCGAAGTGCTCGGTCATCTCTGAGAGCTCCTCCAGCCCGCTCAGCTCGGGGAGTGCGTAGACGTCGTTCATCTGGAAGTACGTTCGGGCCGGGACCCTTCGCTCGAGCCGCGCCGTGCCGCCGGTCGCGTTCGTGACGAGGATCGAGACCGTCGCCTCCTCTTCGTCGCCGTTCACGACGACGAGATTCGTCCGGTAGTGGTTCCGCCGGGGGTTGAGCATGAGAAGGTTCTGCGGCACCCCGGGATCGAAGAAGCTTCGATCGGCGTAGAGGACCGGGCCGACGCCGTAGTTGCAGACGCCCAGGAAGAGAGCGTCGCCATAGACGTATTCGCCCGCGTTCGGCGCGCACACTCCCTGGCCTGCGAGACCTGGCGGGTCGACGACCGTCGTCGTCAGCATTCGGGAGAGTACGAGCAGACCTTCGTCGACCTCGCACACAGCCGCACCGTACTCCGCCTCATCGAGCACCTCGAGCACCGGCGACTGCTGCCCTCGGGCCGTGTAGAGGCCGAACCCCCCGCGGACCACCGTCTCGCCCGGTAGCACCGTCACCTGGTACGGCCGCTGCCTCGGCGACCCGATCCAGTCGACGACCCGAAACGACTTCGGCGACGACGTCGGGTTGATGATCCGGATCTCCGTGCCCCAGAGCGACGAGTAGCTGCCCCGCGCGAACGCGACGACGTTCGGAATCAGGATCTCCTTCGCGGACAGCGGCCGCGCCGCCAGAAGCAGCGCCAGCAACCCCGCAGACGCCATGGCTCTTCTCATCGGCTTCTCCTTCCTCGGCCGCGATCGCGACCCCGGGATCGTCCTACGGCCCCGTTCCCTCCGAGACGAGCGACCAGCTCGCCCAGACGACCGTCCAGCCTTCCCCTTCCGGGACGAGGTTCATCTCGAAGCGCACCTTCGCCGTGCGCGGGAGCATCTCCGCGAGCGCGCCGAGCTCGCGCGGCGAGCCGTCGAACGAGGCCGTGAACGTGGCGCGGGCGAGGTCGGGCTTTCGGTCGACGACGAGGTCCGAGAAGGAAGCCGAGATCGACTCGTAGGCCGCGAAGTAGCGGCGGATCGTCAGGAGCGCGGCGGCGTGGTCGGAGTGCTGGGCGTCGGCGTAGGCCGCGGCGAGGAGGGCGCCGGCGGCGTCGGCGTCGCGGTCCTCGGCGGCGGCCTCGAGCCCCGCGATCGTCGCGCGCACCGGGTCGGCCTCCTTCCGGCAGGCGGACGGCGCGAGGAGGAGGAGGGCAAAGAAGGGAACGAGGCGACGATTCATGGCTTCTCTCCTTCGGCGCTCGCCGGCGCCGTGCGCGAGAGGAGGATGGCGGAAAGGAGCGCCGCGAGGAAGGCCGCGCCCCAGAGGACGTTCCCTCCCCAGCGCTCGAGGACGGCCGTTCCGGCCCAGGGCCCGATCGCGAAGGCGAGGTTGAACGACATCATGTAGAGGCCCATGTACTCGCCGCGGCGGGCCTCCGGCGCGAGGTCGGCGACGGCGGCGTTCAGTCCCGGGAAGAGGACGATCTCCCCGAAGGTCCAGACGACGACGGCGGCGAGGACCACGGCCGGGGCGTCGGCGAACGCGAGAAGGCCGAAGCCGACGCCCGTCAGGATCGCCCCGAGCGGGAGCGAGCGGCGGGCCGGCCAGTGGGCCATCGCGGAGTTGAGAGGCACCTCGAACGCGACGACGAGGAGGGTGTTGAGCGTGGCGAGAAGGCCGTACTGCGCCTCGCTCCAGCCGTGGTCGCGAACGAGGAAGAGGGCCATCGCCGCGACGTGCTGGAAGAAGACGATCGCGACGGGGAGGACTCCGAGGACGAGGAGGAGGAGCTTCCGGTCGAGGTGGGCGGGGCGAACGTGCTCGCGCGGAGCGGCGTTCGCCCCTTCGCCGTGCTCCCGGTCGGGCCTTCCCGCCTTCGCGAGGATCGCCGCCGCCGCGAGGGCCGAGAGGGCGTCGGCGACGAAGAGGGCCGTGTACGACCAGGTGGCCAGGAAGCCGCCGAGGGCCGGGCCGATGCTCATGCCGAGGTTGATGGCGAGGCGGTTCACGGCGAAGGCCGTCTTGCGGTGCTCCGGCCCGACGGCCGAGGCGATCGCCGTGAGGCTGGCCGGGCGGAAGAGCTCGGAGACGACCGCCCAGAGAACGGTCGCGAGGGCGACGGTGGCGGGCGTCCGCGCGAAGGGGAAGACCACGAGGACGAGCCCCGAGAGGAGGAGCGAGGCCGTCATGAGGCGAATCGGCCCGACTCGGTCGCAGAGCCGCCCCGCGAACGGGGAGGTGACGAGCGCCGTCGCGCCGTAGAGCGCGACGATCGCGCCCGCGGTCGACGGGGTGAGGCCCATGTCGCGCGTCAGGTAGAGGAGGAGGAACGGGAGGACCATCGTCCCCGCGCGATTCACGAACGTCGCGAGGCACTGCACCCACACCGCGCGGGGGAGGGCGCGGAGGTCGGCGCGGAGGGACACGACGGCCTCAGGCCAGGAGCGCGGTCACGAGACGGAACGCGACGAACGCCCCGACCCAGGCGAGGACGCCCATGTAGGTGAACTGGAGGGCGGGCCACGTCCACCCGCCCGTCTCCCGCCTCACGACGGCGATCGTCGACATGCACTGCATCGCGAACGCGAAGAAGACCAGGAGCGCGACGGCCCCCGCCGGCGTCAGGTCGTGGCGGAGCGCGGCCTGGAGGCCGACGCTTTCGTCGTCCCCCTCGATGCCGTAGATCGTCCCGAGCGTCCCGACGATCACCTCTCTCGCGGCGAGGGAGGTGATGAGGCCGATGCCGATCTTCCAGTTGAAGCCGAGAGGCTCGATGAGCGGCTCCACGGTCCGGCCGATCGTCCCGGCAAAGCTGTCGGCGATCTCGGGCGCCTTGCCGTCCTTCAGCGGGACGTGGGCGAGGCCCCAGAGGAGGATCGACATCGCGAGGATGACGGTCCCGGCGCGGCGGAGGAAGACCTTCGATCGGTCGAAGAGGCGGAGGCCGACCTGCCGGAGCGTGGGCCGCCGGTACGGCGGCATCTCGAGGACGAACGGGGTCCGCTCGCTCTTCAGGATCGACGACTTCAGGACGCGCGCGGTGACGACGGCGGCGGCGAAACCGAGGACGTAGAGGCCGAGGAGGGCGGCGGCGCGCGTCCCGAGGAACGGGCCGAGGAGCGGCGTGTCGGGGAGGAACGCCGCGATGATGAGCGTGTAGACCGGCAGGCGCGCCGAGCAGGTCATGAACGGGGCAATGAGGATCGTCGCGATCCGGTCGCGCTTGTTCTCGATCGTTCGCGTCGCCATGATCGCCGGCACCGCGCAGGCGTAGGCCGACAGGAGCGGGATGAACGACTTCCCCTGCAGGCCCACCTTCGCCATCGTCCGGTCGGCGATGAGCGCCGCGCGTGCGAGGTAGCCGGAGTCCTCCAGCAGGCCGATGAAGAGGAAGAGGATCAGGATCTGCGGGAGGAAGACGAGGACGGAGCCGACGCCTCCCCAGATCCCCTCGACGACGAGGCTCCGGAGCGGCCCGTCGGGCAGCAGTCGGCCGACGAGGTCGCCCGACGCTCCGACGGCGCGGTCGACGAGGTCCATGAGGGGCGCGGCGGCGCTGAAGATCGTCTGGAAGACCCCGACGACGACGGCGAGGAAGACGAGCGGCCCGGCGACCGGGTGGAGGAAGAGGCTGTCCAGCCGGCGGGTCCAGACGGGGGGCGCCGGCGGGAGGTACTTCGCCTCGGCGCCGAGGCGCGCGGCCCACTCGCGGCAGCGCGGCAGGTCGTTCAGGGCGGGGAGCTCGACGGGGCGCGGGATGCCGATCCGCCCGCGCAGGAACTGGAGGATCGTGTCATACCCCTCGCCGCTCGCCGCGCTGATGAGGGCGACCGGCGCGCCGAGGCGGCGGGCGAGCTCCTCGACCTGCACGTCTCCGCCGCGCCGCTCGAGCTCGTCGGCCATGTTCAGAACGATGAGCGTCGGCAGGCCGAGCGCGAGAACCGGCGCCGCCAGGACGAGGTGGCGTCCGAGGTTCGTGACGTCGAGGATGAGGA
>JAGOBQ010000514.1 GCA_017999215.1 Thermoanaerobaculia bacterium | reverse complement strand
GGCGGAGGAGGCGCCTTGGCGGCTCCCGCGACGGGAACCGCCGGTGGCGCGTGGAGGCCGTCTATCGCGTGACGCTCCCCGCCGGCGCGAGCGCGACGGTCTCGCTCGTCAACGGCGGGATCGTCACCAGGGGCCTCGACGGAGCGCAGGAGCTGACGACGGTCAACGGCCGCGTCGCGGCGTCCGGCGCCCGCCGGAGCGCGACGCTCAAGAGCGTGAACGGCGGCGTGGAGGGGGCGTTCGCGGTCCTTCCCCGTGACGCGAAGGTCGTCGCGGAAACGGTCAACGGCGCCGTGAAGCTGACCCTTCCCTCTGACGCCGCGTTCGACCTGAAGGCCTCCGCGATCAACGGCGGAATCCGCTCGACCTTTCCTCTGCCGGTGAGGGGAGGGCCGGACGACGACACCGCCGTCCGGGAGATCGAGGCCGCGGCCCGCGCCGAGGCGGAGCGGGCCCGGGGCGCGGCCGATCGGGCGCGCCAGCAGGCGCGGAAGGCGCGGAGGGCCGGCTCCTCCGGCGAAGAGGAGAGCGAGGAGTCCTGGGACCGCGAGTGGCGGGAGTTCGGACGCGAGATGGCGGAGTTCGGGCGCGAGATGGCTCGCCTGAGCCGCGAGATCTCCCGCTCCGTCTCCGGCAATCTGAGCCGCTCCTACGAGGGCGCTCTCCGAGGGGGCGGGGCGACCGTGAAGTGCTCGACGATCAACGGCGGCGTCCTCGTCCTCGCCGCCGGGAGCGCGGAGTCGACGGCGAAGTCCCTCGTGCCGAAGCGCGGCGAGGGGTGGGCCGGGTCGGGGGTCGCTCCGGTTCCTCCCGTTCCGCCGGTTCCGCCGGTCCCACCTGTCCCTCCCGTCTGGGTGGGCCACGGTCGCGGTCACGAGGACGGGTCGGTCGTCAAAGGGGACGTGGCCGGCGATCTCCACCTCTCGCTCCCGACCGGCGACGTCCGTGCCGGAAAGGTCTCGGGTCGCGCGACCGTCCGGACGAGCTCCGGCGACATCCGGATCGGGGCCGTCGGCAAGGGAGCCGACCTCTCGAGCTCGGGCGGAGACGTCCGGGTCGAGCAGGTGGACGGGGGGTTGACGGCGTCGACCCTCGGCGGCGACATCGTCGTGGGCGACGCCTCCGGCGAGGTCCGCCTCCGGACGATGGGCGGAGACGTTCGGCTCCGCTCCGCGAAGGGACCGGTCAACGCGAAGACGGCGGGGGGCGACGTCCGTGTTCTCCGGGCGCTCGCCGCCGTGCGTGCCGAGACCGCTGGCGGGGAAGTCTTCTGCGAGCTCGTTTCGAAGGACGCGGGCCCGGTGGAGCTCACGACCGGAGGCGGTGACGTGACGGTGGTCCTCCCGGCGAACTACCGTGGCGACGTGGAGGTTGTCGTGCGGAGCGTCGACGAGGACGGCGAGTACGTCCTCTCCGACTTCCCGGAGATCGGCGTCGTGCGGCACCGAGGGGCCGGCCGCGGCGTCGTCCGTGCGGAGGGGAAGCTGAACGGAGGCGGCTCGAAGGTCACCGTCAGCGCCTCCTCCGGGACCGTCCACGTCCGGAAGGGGCCGCCCGCCTGACGTCGGGGTCCGAACGCCGAGCCGGTCGATGCCGCGCCCCCGCTTCGGCGGGGGCGCAGCCGTTTGCTACCCTCCGGCCCGGCGCCGGCGCCTCGCGCCGGGTCCGGCCCCGCGAATCCAGCTCCTGGAGGTATCCATGAAGAGACTCTTCCCTGCAGCCCTCGTCGTCGTCGCGGCGCTCGTCGCCGCGCCCGCATCGATCGCCGCGGTCCCGGAAAAGGGCTCGATCTCGATCTTCGCGGGCATCGGCCCCGCGATCCCGTTCGAAGGCGACTACGAGGTCGGGTTCCATCTCGAGGCGGGAGGCGAGTACTACCTCTCGAACGTCCTCGCGCTCCGCGGCACGCTCGGCCTGACCCGCTCGAACGCCGACGGAGGCTCGGGGGCCACGCTCGGCGGCCTCGAGGCGTCGGCCGTCTACTACGCACGCAGGGGAAAGTGGAGCCCCTACGTCCTCGGCGGTGTCGGCATCCACACGGTCGATCCCCCGGGGGAGAGCGCCTCGCAGCGGTTGAGCGCTCACGTCGGTGGCGGCACCGAGTACTACCTCGACCGCAGGACGGCCCTGACGGGCGAGATCACCGGGCGATTCATCGGCAGCGCCGGTGGCCGGACGTCGAGCTTCGCCTCCCTCTCAGTCGGGATCAAGTACCACTTCTGATCGTCAAATAATTGATGGAACACGGGTTCGTTCGGTGAGACCGGCGCTGGATGGGGTGCGAGTCCCCGCGAAGAGGAGCACATTCCGGAAAGTCGGACTTGACAGGTCCGAATTCTCCTCTACCTTGTCAGGGATGACGCGCCCCCGTCGCCGGACGGCGACCCGTGCCGTGGCCCTCCTGGTGGCCGTCCTGACGGTCCTCGGGGTGCAGCTGTTCCTTCCGGGAAGTGCGATCGCCTGCGGCCCGATCCTGGCGGATTGCTGCTGTGCGGGAGAGGCCTCCGATCCGGCCGTTCCCGCCCCGGCGGACGGCTGCGGATGCTCCATCTCGCAGCCGACGCCCGTGCCCGCCGCGGACGTCGCCCCGACCGCGGCCTTCGCGCCGCCGGTTCTCCCGGCCGAGGCCGGGGCAGAGCTCCGGTCGGCGGCGCCGGCGATCGCGTCCCGGCTTTCGGCTCCGCCGACCCGGGCCCGCTCCGCACCAACCCAGGCGCTCCTCGAGACGTTCCGGAACTGAGACCCGGGAAACCGCGCTCTCGCCCGTCCCAAGCGGGACGGCTCGATGACGGTTTCCCCGAGGTGTCTCATGTTCCTGAATCGACCCCCCCTGCTCGTCGCGGCGATGTCCGCGGTTCTCTCCACAGTTCTCCTCGCGCTCCCGGCCGGGGCGGCTGGGGCCTCGCCCCCGGCGGGAACCGACTCGGCGGCTCCCGTCGAGGCCCTCGTCGCCGAGGCGCTCGAGAAGAGCCCCGCCCTCGCCGCGGCCCTCTCCGAGGTCGCCGCCGCGCGCGAGCGGGTCGCTCCCGCCGGCACGCTGCCCGATCCGATGCTGTCGCTCGGGTACGAGAACGACGGGACCTCCTTCTCCCTCGGCGAGGAGCCGATGACCCGCCTCTCGTTCATGGCCGAGCAGCAGATCCCGTGGCCCGGGAAGCTCCGCGCCGCCTCGAAGCTCGCCGTGGCGGACGTCGAGGTCGTCGAAGCGCGCCTCGCGCGCATCCGCCTCTCCGTCGAAGCCGCCGTCCGGAGGGCGGCCGCGCGCCTCCTCGAGGCGCGCGAGCTAGAGGCCGTGACGCGCGACCAGGGGAAGACCTGGGAACGGATCGAGGCGGTCGCGCGGAACCGCTACGCCGCCGGACTGGGGACGCAGCAGGACGTCCTGCGCGCGCAGGCCGAGAGGACGCGCCTCCTCCAGCAGGCGCGCCGCGACGAGGCCGCCGGGCGGGTCGCTCTCGCCGAGCTTCGCCGCCTCCTCCTCCGCGAACCCCACGAGCCGGTCTTGCTCGCGGGGAGCCTCGCCGACGCCCTTCCCGTCGTGCCCGAGGCGGGCGCGGAACGCGCGCGCGCCGAGGAGGAGAGCCCC
>JAGOBQ010000515.1 GCA_017999215.1 Thermoanaerobaculia bacterium | reverse complement strand
CCTCCTCGACGCGCGGCAGCTCGTCGAGGTCGAGAAGGAGCTGGTAGACGGGGTACGAGAAGGCGTGGGGCCTCGGCGAGCGACGCCGGTGGCGGACCGTGCCGACGTAGAGCGCGGACGCGAGCGGCGCCTTCGTCTCCCTTCCGCTCACAGCGGCTCCGCGCCGAGCGAGACGGCGGCCTCGAGGCCCGACCGCAGTCCGTCCTCGTGGAAGCCGTAGCCGAACCAGGCGCCCGCGAACCACGTCCGGCTCCGCCCGTTCAGCGATGGCAGCTCGGCCTGCGTCGCGACGCTCGCCGGCGTATAGACCGGGTGGGTGTAGAGGAGCCGCCGCGCGACCGTCCCCTCCGCCGGCTCGCGCCGAGGGTTCAGGGAGACGATCCAGTCCGTCTCCGCCGGGAGCCCCTGGAGGCGGTTGAGGAAATAGTGGAGCGTCGCGGAGCCCCAGGGCCTCGCGCAGTCGTCGAGGTGGTAGTTCCACGAGGCGCGCGCCCCCCGGCGGCGCGGGAGGAACGAGCGGTCGGAGTGGAGGAGCGTCTCGTTCCGCGAGAAGCTCCAGGCGCCGAGGAGGCGCCGCTCGTCCGGCGTCGGCTCCTCGAGCAGCGCGAGGGCCTCGTCGGCGTGCGTCGCGATCAGGACGCCGTCGAAGCGCTGGCTCCCGCCGTCCGCGAAGGCGAGCTCGACGCCGTGCGCGTCCCGCCGGACCTTCGTCACCCCGTTCCCGAGGTGGATCCGGTCGCGGAACGGCTCCGTCAGGAGCTTCACGTACTCTCGGCTCCCGCCGTCGACCGTCCGCCAGCGGAGCTGCGTCGTCACGCCGAGGAAGCCGTGGTTCCGGAAGAAGCGGACGAGCGTCGCCGCCGGGAACGTCTCCATGGCCGCGGGGCCCGACGACCAGACCGAGGCGGCCATCGGGACCAGGTAGTGGCTCCGGAACGCCGCTCCGTACTTCTCGCGGTCGAGGTACGCGGCGAGCGTGAGCGCCTCCGCCCCGGGCTCGTCGAGGAGGCGCGGCGCCTCGCGGTTGAAGCGGGCGATCTCGAGGAGCATCCCGTGGAACGACGGGCGGAAGAGGTTCGCCGGCTGAGCGAAGACGCCCGAGAGCCCCGTCCCGCACCACTCGAGGTCGCACATCTCGCACCGGACGGAGAACGACATGTCGCTCTCCTTCGTCGGGACGCCGAGCTTCGCGAAGAGCTTCACGAGGTTCGGGTAGGTCACCTCGTTGTAGACGAGGAATCCGGTGTCGACCGGGACCATGCCGCCCGGACGCGGCACGTCGACCGTGTGGCTGTGTCCGCCGGGCCGCCCCTCCTTCTCGAAGACGCGGATCTCGTGCCTCCCGTGGAGCCTCCACGCGGCCCCGAGGCCGGAGATACCAGTTCCCACGATCGCGAGCCTCATCCGCCCTCGTCCTCCGCAGCCCTCCTACGAAACGGATCGGCGGATGGGATTGCGATGGCGTCGGGGTGACGCGAAACGTCATCGCGCGCCCAGCGGGCCGCCCGACGGCGTGGTATGAAACCGCCGTGACGCCCCGCCCCCCCGCCGTCGTCCTCCTCTCGGGCGGCCTCGATTCGGCCACCTGCCTCGCGATCGCGAAGCGCGAAGGGTTCGCGCCGTTCGCCCTCAGCTTCCGCTACGGACAGCGGCACGCCTCCGAGCTCGTGGCCGCCGGGCGCGTCGCGGCGGCGCTCGGCGCCGAGCGTCACGTCGTCGCGTCGATCGACCTCGGCCTCTTCGGAGGCTCGGCGCTCACGGCCGACCTCGTCGTCCCGAAGGACCGCGACGACGGGTCGATCGCGCAGGGCATTCCGGTCACCTACGTGCCGGCGCGGAACGCCGTCTTCCTCTCGTTCGCGCTCGCGTGGGCCGAGGTCCTCGGCGCGTTCGACCTCTTCGTCGGCGTGAACGCCCTCGACTACAGCGGCTATCCCGACTGCCGGCCCGAGTTCGTCGCGGCGTTCGAGGCGATGGCGAACCTCGCGACGCGAGCCGGCGTCGAGGGAGCCGGGCGGTTCCGCGTCCGCGCGCCGCTCCTCTCGATGACGAAGGCCGAGATCATCCGGACCGGCCTCGCCCTCGGCGTCGACTACGGGCTCACCCTCAGCTGCTACGACCCGACGGCCGGGGGCGCGCCGTGCCTGCATTGCGACGCCTGCCTCCTGCGGGCGAAGGGCTTCCGGGAGGCGGGCGTCCCCGACCCGGCGCTCGAGCGGGCAGGCTCCTCGTGACCTACGCCGTCAAGGAGATCTACTACACGCTCCAGGGAGAGGGGATGCAGACGGGGCGCGCCGCCGTCTTCCTCCGCTTTTCGGGCTGCAACCTCTGGTCGGGCCGGGAAGAGGACCGCGCTTCTGCGACATGCCGGTTCTGCGACACCGACTTCGTCGGCGTCGACGGCCCGGGAGGAGGGCGCTTCGCGGACGCGGCCGCCCTCGCGGCGGACGTCCGCCGGGCCTGGGCGGCATCTCTTCCGGATCGGGGCCGGCCGCTCGTCGTCTGCACCGGGGGCGAACCGCTCCTCCAGCTCGACGCGCCGCTCGTCGCGGCTCTCCACGCCGAGGGCTTCGAGGTCGCGGTCGAGACGAACGGCACCCGCACCCCACCCCCCGGCCTCGACTGGATCACGGTCAGCCCGAAGGCCGGAGCCGAGCTCGTCGTCACGACCGGCGACGAGCTGAAGCTGGTCTTCCCGCAGGAGGGCGTCGAGCCGGAGCGCTTCGAAAAGCTCGCGTTCCACGCATTCGTCCTCCAGCCGATGGACGGACCCGCGAGGGAGGGGAACGTCGCGGCGGCCGCCGCCTACTGCCTTGCCCACCCGCTCTGGAGGCTCGGGCTTCAGACGCACAAACTCGCAGGACTGCGCTGATCGGCTTCGCCCGGACCGAGCCGGAAAGACGAAAAGAAGCCCCGCGCTTCCGACCGGGTCCTGGCGCCGCGCAGCGAGGGCGAGGAGAGCGAGGGCGAGCGCGGCGACGGACTCGCGGGTCTTCCACGAAGGGCTTCAGCCGCTAGTTACGGAGCGTCCGGACAAAGGTTCCGGAGCTCTCGCACGGCCCTTCTGCTGTCGCCGCCGAACCCGATGCGAAATTCAACACGGCGCAACACCCCTCGCATCAGACCCCGCGATCGAGATACAAGGCCTTCCTGCACAGTGAGTTGCGCGCCGCCTTCGAGCCCGCTCCGGCGTAGAGGAGTTCAGCACTCTCGGGAACCGATTGCCGACCGGCGAGCAATGCCAATCCACTGAGGACAAGGCACTTACTCGTCTTCCTTCCTGGCGTGGCAGCGCCCTTGCGATACCTGTGGGCGAAGCGGGCCGAGAGAAATCGGGGCAACCCGCAGGGAGGTTCGAAATGGTCGCTCTTCTCGTCATCCTCACGATCGTCCTCGCCCTCGCCGTCGACAGCTGGGTCCTCGCCCGCGAGCGCCGGACCGCCGCCGTTCCCGCCCCGACGCCGCTCGTGGCGATGAAGGTGCCCCAGCCTCCCCAGGGAATCTTCCTCGACGCGGCCCACACGTGGCTGCGCATCACCTCCGACGGCCGCCTGCGCGTCGGCATCGACGACTTCCTCGCCGAGGC
>JAGOBQ010000068.1 GCA_017999215.1 Thermoanaerobaculia bacterium | reverse complement strand
AGGCGCATATCGCGGCGAACCTCTCGGTGGGCGCGACAAAGCAGAATCTCACCGATGCTCTCCGGGTCGCGGATCCCCTGCTCGGTTTCCCGAGAACGCTTAACGCGCTCGGGCTCGTCCGCGCGGAGCTCGCTCGCCGCCTCTCGGCTCCGGCGATCCCTACGAGCCAGCTCGTGCCGCCCGGGATCTTCGGCCACGACCCGGCGGGGAAGCCGCTGGGCCACGACCCGGTCGAGGCGCGCCGTCTGCTCGCCGAGGCCGGCTGGCCGAACGGCTTCGGGCTCGAGCTCGCGGCCCGCGGGCTGTTCGCCGAGGCGGCGGGAATCGTCGCGGAGATGCTCGGGGAGGTCGGAATTCGCGTCCGTGTGCGCGCCCTCCCCGAGGCGGCCTGGTTCCGGGCGATGCACGACGGGCTCCTGACGCTGACGATCAGCCGGTACGGCTGTCCGACGGGCGACGCCTCGGACCTCTTCGAGAACGCGCTCCGGACGTGGGACCCGCAGAGGCGGACCGGGCTGAACAGCTACGCGCGCTACTCGAGCGCGGAGGTGGACCGGCTCACCGACCTGGCGGGCCGAACGCTCGAGATGAGCCGGCGGCAGGAAGCGCTGCGCGGGGCGACCGCCCGGGTGCTCGAGGACCTGCCCGTCATTCCGCTCTACGTCGACCAGGACCTCTACGCATTCCGGGAAGGCATCTCCTGGACGCCGCGGAACGACAACTTCCTGATCGCTTCCGAGATCGGGCGGCCGCGCTGAGACGGCGCGGGACGCGCGGCGCGGCGGTCGTCAGGCGGCCCGGGCCGGGATCGGGCCGGGCCGGCCCAGATAGAAGCCCTGGCCGAGCGGGACGCCCAGCCTGCGGAGGGCCTGCAGCTCGTCGAGCGACTCGATCCCCTCGGCGATGACCTGGGTCTCCATCTTCATCGCGAAGGAGAGGATGGCGCCGAGCAGGTCCTGCTTGATCCGGTTCCGGTGGATGTCCTTCGTGAAGAGGTGATCGAACTTCAGGAACTCGGGGCGGATGTCGGCGAGCGCGGAGAGGTTCGAGTAGCCCGAGCCGAGGTCGTCGACGGCGACGTGGAAGCCTTCCTTGCGGAGCTCGCCCAGGACCCTCGTGAAGAGCTCCTGGTTCTCCGCGTAGGTCCGCTCGGTCACCTCGATGACGATCTGCCTCGGGTCGAGGTGCAGCTCGAGGACCTCGCGGACGAGGCCGCCTTCGAGGAAATCGGAGTCCTGCGACGCCGCGGGGGACATGTTGAGGAAGACGAGCTTGTCCCATCCCGCGCGGGAGGCTTCCTCGAGAGAGCGCCTCCGGCAGAGCCGCTCGAGCGGGATGACGAGGCCGGCCTTCTCGGCGAGCGAAAAGAGCCGCTCGGCGTCCTCGAGGCCGCTCCCGGCAGGACCCCTCGTGAGGGCCTCGACCCCGGTGACCTCCTCCTCGACGAGGTCGTGGATCGGCTGGAAGAGCGAGACGACCCGGCGGTCGGCGAGGATCCCCTTCAGGATCTCGACCCCGCGCTCCTCGGCGTTGGCTGTCAGTCGGAAGACCTCGCCCCGCGCCTCGTTCAGTCCCCGATAGACCGCGCGCTCGACGCGGACCTTCGGGTCGAAGAGGATCAGAGCGCGCCCCACGTGAGAGGAGTACGAGTCGATCGAGGTCAGCCGCTCGGCGAGGAACGAGGAGACGAAGGCGTCCATCCGGGACGCGAGCGCTCCGAGCCACTCGTGGGGCGCCTGGTCGGAACCGTTCCTCGGCCGCGTCGGGACGAAACAGAGGATCTCGTCGCTCCGGACGCCCGGGACGCAGAAGATGCCTGCGGGAACGTCGCTTTCCTCCGCGCGGGAACGCAGACCCGCGACGAAGTCCCGAATGAGGTCGTCGTAGAGCTGCCACCCCCACGTCTCCTCGACCTGCCTTTCGGTGGCGAGAGAGAAGGCCAGCAGGGCGATCGAGCCGTGATCCTCCAGGTGTCGGCGGACCTGGTCGACGACCGCGGAAAGGGTCGGCAGTCCGGTGACGACATCGTGCAGGCGGGCCCGGTTCTGGAGCCATTCCGCCCGCATCGAAGCGGTGTCGTCGAACGACGCGCCCGGGAGCGTCTCGCGCGAGCTCACGATCCCCGCTCGAGGAAGCTCTGGACCTCCCGAACGACCTCGGCCGGGGAGAAGGGCTTCGCGATGTAGCCCTCGGCGCCCTCCTGCAGGCCGATCATCTTGTCGCGCCGCTCGGCGCGCGCGGAGAGCATCACGACCGGGACGTTCCGGGTCCGTTCGTCGCCTTTCAGCGTGCGGAGCACCTGCCAGCCGTCCATCTCGGGCATCATCACGTCGAGGAGGACGACGTCCGGGGGCTGCTCCCAGGCGCTCGAAACGGCGGATTTCCCCGTCGACGCCCGGCGCACGACGAAACCGCTGGTCTCGAAGACGAGCTGCAGCAGGTCGAGGACGTCCTCCTCGTCATCGACGATCAGGATTGTCCGTTTCTGCTGGGACATCGGATCCCTCCTCGCCGCGTCCGAAGCTCTGGCGCCCGGGTCGATCTTAGAGCAATCGGAGGCTTCGCGGGACGCTCAGGCGGGGTCCGGAATCGCCGGGACCTCGCCCGACGGCAGGCGCTTCCCGTGCGAATGGAGCGCGCGGACGGCCGCCTCGACGAGCTTGCCGCGGTCGATCGGCTTGACGAGGTACTCGACGGCGCCGAGACGAAGGCCCTCGAGCCGTTCGTCGACGACGGACGCGATGAGGATCGGCGTCTCGCGCGTCGCGGCGTCCTCGCGCAGCTCGTGCAGCAGGTCGAGGCCGTCGCGATCGGGCAGGCGGATGTCGAGGACGACGAGGAGCGGCGGCCGCTCGCGGGCCGCGGCCAGCCCTTCCTCGGCCGTCGTGGCCGTCCGGACGCTGAAGCCGTGCTTCTCGAGCGTCTCCTTCAGGATGAGGAGGAAGTCCGTGTCGTCGTCGATCGCGAGGACGGGCGCTGCGTCGCCGTCGGCGGGCAGGAGCCCGTGGAAGACGCCCGACTCCGTGCGCGCTTCGGCGACGGGGAGCGAGAAGCGGAAGACGGTCCCTCCGCCCGGTCTCCCGTCGACGACGATCTCGGCGCCGTGGGCGTCGAGGATCGACTTGACGATCGCGAGCCCGAGGCCGATTCCGCCGAACTTGCGCGTCGCGGAGCCATCCGTCTGGTAGAACTTCTCGAAGACGCGCGCCCTCTCCTCGGGCGGGATCCCGATTCCGGTGTCGGAGACCCAGACCTCGACGCGGCCGGCCGTCCGAACGGGCCGGGCGCCCACCTCGACCTCGCCGCCGTCGGGCGTGAACTTGAGCGCGTTCGTGATCAGGTTCTCCAGGACCTGAGTGAGCCTGTCCCGGTCCCCGTCCACCGGCTTGAGAGTCCGGTCCACGACGGCCACGAGGCGGATGCTTCGCTTTCGCGCCTCCGACTCGATCCCGGCGACGACCTGGGCGACGAGGCGGCCGATCTGGAACGGGGCCGTCCGGATCGGGACGCGGCCGATCTCCATACGGGAGAAGTCGAGGAGCATGTTGATCGTCTTCGTGAGCCGCTCGGAGTTGCGCAGGCAGACCTCGAGGCCCTTCCGCTGCGCGTCCGTCGTCGGCCCGAGCTGCCCCTCCTGGATGAACTCCACGTAGCCGCGGATCGCGGCGAGCGGCGTCCGGAGCTCGTGGGAGACGTTCGCGAGGAGGTCGGTCTTCATCCGGTCGAGGGTCGCGAGCTCGCGGTTCGCGGTCTCGAGGCGCTCGACCTGCTGCTGGATCCGCTCGGCCATCCGGTTGAAGGCCTCGGCGAGGGTCTCGATCTCGTCGCCCGTCCTCACCTGGGGGAGCGACCCGAGCTTCCCTTCGGAGAACGCGCGGACCCCGGCCGTCAGAGTCAGCAGGGGACGGGCGACGCGGCCCGCCATCCAGGACGCGAAGACGGCGACGGTGGCGAGCGCGAGGAGGACGAGGAGCAGCGTGGACCTGAGGTCCGAGGCGACGCGCTGCCAGATCTTGTCGTACTTGTAGATGTAGAGCACCGAATAGGGATGGCGCCCCCATTCCTCGAAGTACGGCGTCGAGACCATCATCACCTTGCCGACACCGGCGAGCTCGCGACGGTCGAACCAGTCGTCCTGGAGGCCGGCGACCGTCACGAGCTCCGGGTCGGCGAGCCGCCGGCGCGGGAGCTCCGGGAGGAGCATCAGGTCGGGGCTCTCCATCGAGTCGAAGAGGACCTCTCCGGAGACGGAGAGGATGAAGAGGCGATGGAGGTCCTCGTTGAGGCTCATCGTGTTCCGCACGATGTCGCGGAACTTGTACGCTCCGGAGCGGTAATAGAGGCGCCAGGCGTTGCAGAGCTGGTTGTTCGTCGCCTGCGCGAACCCGGCCGCGTAGGTCTCCAGGAGGTCCCGGTGGTCCCGGACCCTCACGAGCAGGAGGGTCCCCGAGACGATCAGTAGAAGCGCGCCCATCAGGGCCGAGAAGATCAGGGCGAACCGGCCCCGGAGCGAGCGGCGGAGCGGTGTCAGGGGATCCTCACGTCTCGCAGGTCGAGCTGGCCGTCGGCCCTCGTCCTCCACTCGACGCCGCCTGTGAGCGCGTGGCGCTCGTAGGTGACGAGGAGCGGGACCCACGGAAGGTCGTCGACGAGCGTTCGCATCGCGGACTGGAGCAGGTCCCGTCGGACGGCGGGGTCGAGCGTCCGTCCGATCTCCTCGATGGCGGTGTCCATGTCGTCGCGGCCGTAGCCGCACGGGTTCTGCGCCGAGCCCCTCCTGTAGAAGTTCCCCTCGAAGAGCTCGCCCGCGTCCCCGGTCGTGCAGATCCACCCCGTGAGGAAGATGTCGGCGTCGCAGGCGGCGAGCCGCGCCTCGTATTCCTCCGGTGTGACGGACTCCTCCCGGACCGAGAGGCCCGCGTCCGAGAAGGCCCTGAGGAGGTAGCGGGAGAGGGACCCGCCGCCGCCGGCGGTCAGGAAGACGAGAGGCTTCTCCTGCCGGAGGTCCGCCTCCTGGATCATCCTGCGGGCGGCGCCGGGGACGAACGCCGGGACCGTGAGGGACGGGTCGAAGCCGACGATCGCGGGAGGCACGAACTGGCTTGCGGGGAAGGCGCCACGCGCGGGGAGCGCCGCGAGGAGCGCTTCGTAGTCGATTGCGGCGCGGAGCGCGCGCCGGACGCGGACGTCGGAAAGCGGGTTCGACAGGCCTCCACCGACGCGGAGCGCGAGGTAGTGGACGGCGAGGCTGGGCTGCTCGACGAGCCGGAAGTCCGGGTCGCTCCCGTGCTGGATCCAGGTCGTCGTCGTGGGACCGAAGAGGATCGCGGGCGCGAGCCGCTTCGCCTCGGCCCAGATCTCGGCGTCGTCCTTCTCGACGCGGAAGACGGCCGCCGGGATCGCCGGCGGTCCTTCCCAGTAGGCGGGGTGGGCTTCGAGCCGGAGGGCCTCGCCCGGCTTCCACGAAGCGATGCGGTATGGTCCCGTGCCGGCGGGCGCCTCGAAGAACGCGGACTCTCCGGCCGCCTCCACGGCCCGCTTCGGCAGGATGTAGACGTAGGACAGGACCGAGAGGAGCCCCGCCGGGCGCTCCGACGAGATGTCGACGGTGAGCGGATCCACGATCTTCACGTCCCTGATCGCGGAGACGTAACGGTGGATGTCCCATTCGGGCCGGGCCCGGAGACGCTCGATCGAGAAGGCGACGTCCTCGGCGGAGAGCTTCGTCCCGTCGTGGAACGCGACCCCCTCTCGGAGCCGGAATCGCCACACGGCGCCGTCGCGGATCTCCCACGTCGTCGCGAGGCACGGCTCGAATGCCATCTGCCGGTCGTAGCGAACGAGGGGCTCGAAGACGTTCGAGGCGACGGTCGCCGTCACGACGTCGAACCGCTCGTTCGGGTCGAGGGACGGAACGTCCATCGCCCACACGACGTGCAGCTCGCGGTCGTTCGCCTTTCGGGAGCAGGCCCCTGCGAAGAGGAGCCCCCCCACGAGCAGCGCGGCCAGCGCGCGATCGGGCCTCCGCACGGCGCCATGTTACCCGCCCCGCGCTCCGGGCGGCACACGGGTGGCGGGAATCGCGCCGGCGGCCGTATCGTTGTCTCCCGAACGAGGGAGGATCGCTCATGCCGAAGAAGCCGACGCCGGACGATCTCCGGAACCTTCTCGCTCCGAGGACGGAGCCGTGCATCTCTCTCTTCCTCCCGCTCCCCCGGCACGGCGCCGAGCTGGCGATGGCGCCGGTCCGGTTCCGAAACCTCGTGCGGCAGGTCGAGAGTCTCCTCGCGGAGAGGTACGACGCCAGGCGGATTCGCGAGCTCGTCGCTCCGCTCGCCGGGCTGGCGGAGGCCGTCGACGTCTTCACTCCGGGGCCGGAGGGCCTCGCGGCGTTCCGGGCGGACGGGGTCCTCGAGACCTACAGGCTCTGGCCGCCTCCGCCGGAGCGGGCGGTGGTCGCCGACAGCTTCCACGTCAAGCCGCTCCTCCGGAGCCTTCAGGACCGGAACCGTTACCACGTCCTCGCCCTCGGCTCCCGGCGCGTCGCGCTCTTCGACGGGTCGGAGAGGGGCCTCGTCCCGCGCGCCCTCCCGGGCCTCCCGGCGCCGCTCGCGGCATCCGAGGCGACCGAGTCGGGGAGCCGCGGCGGAGGTCGTGGCGGGGCGAGGGGCGGGCCCGGCAAGGTCCCCGCGGAAGGAGACGGCGGCCGTCGCGAGGAGACGCTCCGCCTCTTTCGCGCCGCGGACGTCGCGCTGCGGGAGGCGCTGCCCGGAGCGACTCCGATCCTGCTTGCCGGGCCTGGTTCCGTCCTCCCCGTCTTCCGGGAGGTCTGCACCCACCCGGCGGTCTTCCCGGAGGGCGTCGAGGGCGCGGTGGACGACGTCGGAATCGACGATCTCCACGAACGCGTCCTCCCGGTTGCGCTGCGCGCCCTCGACGCCAGGAACGCCCGGCTCGCCGAAGACTTCCTCAAGGCCGAGGACCGGGGCCTCGCCAGCGACGTGCTGACGGCCGTTGCGGAGGCGGCGGTCGTGGGTCGTGTCCGACGGCTCGTCGTCGCCGGCGGGAAGACGCTCTTCGGCCGGATGGACCGGGAGACGGGAGAGGTCACGCTCCACGCGGGACAGTCGGGTCCCCAGGACGACGACGTCCTGGACGACCTCGCCGAGACGGTCCTCGCCCGCGGGGGAGAGGTATTCGTTCTCGATGCCGCGAAGATGCCCCACGAGGCCGCGGCGGTCGCGATCTACCGATGGTAGGGAACGCGGGGCCGCGACGGGAGGTCGCGGTCCCGCCGACGGCCGGCCCCGGGCCGGCGGGGAGGTAGCGAATGGAGCTCCTGGACTCGGGGCGCAGCGTCCTGGTCGTGATCGACCTGCAGGGGAGGCTGATGGACGTGATCCATCGCCCCTCGCTCGTCGTGGAGGCGACGCTTCGCCTGATGAAGCTGGCCGAGCTGTTCGGCGTACCGGTCGTCCTGACCGAGCAGTATCCAAGAGGGCTCGGGCCGACCCACGCGGAGGTCCGCGCCGGGTTCGACGCGCTCACCGTCCCGAAGAGGTACGTCGACAAGACGGCCTTCGGCTGCTGCGGCGAGCCGGCGTTCCTCCGGGCGCTCGACGAGCTCCGGCCCCGGGCGCGCGCACCGCGGCAGGTCCTCGTCGCAGGGATCGAGGCGCACGTCTGCGTCCTGCAGACGGTGGTCGAGCTGATCCACTACGGGAACCAGGTCCACGTCTCGTGGGACGCGGTGAGCGGGCGGGGCGAGGAGTACCGGCGCCACGCGCTCGAGCGGATGGCCGCGGCGGGGGCGGCGATCACGAACCACGAGTCGGTCGGCTTCGAATGGGCCCGCGACAAGAACCACCCGAAGTTCCGCGAGCTCTCGGCCCTCCTGAAGGACGGTCAGCCCTCCGGCTGAAGGACGACGCCCTCCCTCGCGTCCGGGCGAGAGAGACGCCCCGACGGGCGCCCGGGGTTACCCTTCGCCCATGAACGCTCCGCAGGCGTACGAACGCGACCCCTACCTCACAGAGCTCCCGGTCCGCGTCGTCGCGGCGGGACGTGACGAGGGCCGTACGTGGGTCGTCCTCGACGACACCATCCTCTATCCCGAGGGAGGAGGGCAGCCCGCCGACCACGGGCGTCTCGGCGACGTCCCGGTCGTCGACGTCCGATCGGTCGAAGGCCGCGTGCTCCACTACCTCGAGGCGCCGGTCCCGGAGGGCCCGACGCTGCTCCGCCTCGACTGGGCGAGGCGGTTCGACCACATGCAGCAGCACACCGGTCAGCACCTCCTCACCGCCGTGGCGGCCGACCGCTTCGGGTGGGAGACGACGGCGTTCCACCTCGGGCCCGAGACGTGCGACGTGGAGCTCGCCGTCGCCACGATCGCGCCTGCCGACGTCGAGCGCCTCGAGGAGGCCGTGGCGTCCCGGATCCGGGCCGCCCTCCCGGTGGCGGCGCACCGGGTCCGCCCGGAGGATCTCGACGGGCTCGGAGTCCGCTCGCGCGGGCTTCCGGAAGGGCTCACGGGCGACGTGCGTCTCGTGGAGATCGCGGGCGTCGACCGGAACACGTGCGGCGGGACGCACCTGAGGTCGACGGCGGAGCTCGAGGCGCTGAAGCTCCTCGGCACGGAGAAGCTGCGCGGCGGAACGCGCCTCTTCTTCGTCGCGGGTGGCCGCGTTCGGCGGCGGCTCGGCGCCGCGGAGGAGCGGAATTTCCGCCTCCGGACCCTCCTCGGCGCGCCCGATGCCGCGCTCGCCGAGGCGACCGCGGCGAAGCTGGCTCAGCTCGTCGAGGCGCAGAGGGCGCTCGAGCGGGCGGAAGAGGAGCTCGCCGAGGCGAAGGCGGAGGCGCTCGCCGCGGCGGGGGGCGCCGTCGTCGACGCGCACTTCGAGGGGCGGGACCTCGCCTTCCTCGGCCGCGTGGCGAAGCGCTTCACGGAGCTGCCGACGGCCGGGCTGGCGTTCCTCACCGGCGTGCGGGACGGAGTCGGCGTCTTCGTGCTCGCCGCCGGCGGGACCTCGACGGCCGACGTCCGCACGCTCGGGGCCACGGTGGCCGAGCGCCTGGACGGGCGCGGCGGCGGTTCCGGGAGGCTCTTCCAGGGAAAGGGGAGCCTGCTGCGTCGCGAGGAAGCTCTCTCGCTCCTGCGTCCGCCATCGCCGTGACCCGGGTCACGCCCTGACGCGGCCGTGATCCTTGAGCCGGCCCGGCCTCGGGCGTAGGCTGATTCCGTGCTCGACATCGTCGGAGCGACGACGCGCCAGGCCGCATTCGGCGCCGGGCGTCGCCGGAGTCTCGCGGCGGCGCTCGCCGCGCTCGTGGCGCTCCCGGCCGCGGCGAACCTCCGTGCGCCTCGGCGGGTCCCGGAGTCGCCGTCGACGGCCCTCGCGGCGAGGGCGGAGGGGCTCGTCGTGGAGCGCGAGCGGCTCACGTTCCTGTGCGGCGCCGAGGCGTGCGACGTCACCGCGGAGTACGACCTTTCGGCCCCGGCGGCGGAGCGCGTTCGGCTCGAGATGGTCCTCCCCGGGCCGGGCGCGGTAACGGCGCGGACGAACGGCGACGAGGGACCGGTCCGGGTCGTCCCGGCGGAGCCGCTGAAACCCGAGGAGCTGCGCGGGCTGCCGGAGGCGGGGCCGGGCGAGCCGACGCTCCATCGGGCGGCGTTCGAAGCACCGCTTCGCGCGGGCCCGAACACGATCGTCGTCCGCTACGTCCAGCCTCTCGGCGGCGAGGAGGTCGGACACTCCTCCCGCCGCGCCGGCCGGTTCGTGCAGCGTTTCCGCTACGAGCTCTGGCCCCTGCGCGAATGGACGCGGAAGGACGGTTTCCGCATTCGGCTCGCGATCGGCGTCCAGCGACCCGCGCCGGGCGTCTGGCAGCGCTGGTTCGGGCACCCGCGATCGGTCGCCTGCCTGACGAGCGACCCGGCGGCGCCGGCCCTCGAGGGGCGGCTCGAGCAGAAGGGAGACCGGCTCTGGCTCGAAGCGGAGCTCGGCCCCGCGTTTCCCGATCGGATCACCTGCTACGTCGGTGACGACGACCTGATGCCGAGGTACTGATGGCTGGATCGAATGTCCCTGGTCCCCGCGGAACGGATGCCCCCCACGACTCGATCCCGGAAGGGCTGCTCGGCCGGGCCTGCGCGTTCCCCGGCCCGATCGGACGCGGCGGGCGGCCCGGGACCGCCGAAGCCGACGTTTCGTCGAGCCGATCGGCGTCCCCCCAGCAGCGCGCGGAGGAGCTCGTGGACCTGTTCGCCGCGCGCGCCGGACGAGGTGTCTTCACCTCGATCTCGCGCAAGAGGGTCGCCGACGGGCTGCGCGTGCGCGTCTGGGCGCCGAGCGCCATCGACCAGGGGACCTCGAGCCTCTGCGGGCCGGCCTCGCTCCTCTTCGACGTCGCGACGCGCGACCCGGAGGCGTACGTGAGGTACGTGACCGCGCTCTGGGAGACGGGCCAGGGCCGGATCGGCCGCATCGACGTGCGGCCCGGCACGGACCTGAAGGCCTTCGACCCGGGGCGAAACGTCGAGGCCTCCGACTGGATCGCCCTCGCCAGCCTCCGGGACTCGGAGAACTGGTTCTTCGACTACCAGGAGGACTCCGACGCGCTCGCGGGCATCACGCTTCCGGGCGAGCTCGAGGGGTGGTTCAAGAAGGCGGGCTACACGGAGGTGGTCAACGACGCGCGGGCGATCGTCGACAAGGACGAGGCGTGCCTTCGCCGGGCCGACGACTACTTCCGGAAGGGCTTCCGCGTCTGCCTCTTCATCCACTCCAACATGCTGAGCCCGTCGACGCAGGGGAACGGCTCGGCGACGGCCGACCACTGGGTCGTCCAGACCGGCCGTGTCGCGTTCGGGGCCACGATGATCGACGGGAAGCCGAGCACGACCGTCTCGCTCCGGATCTTCACGTGGGGCGAGGGGCGCCGCGCGGTGCCGCAGGCGGGCGTCCTCCCGCTCGACGCCTTCCTCGACAACTTCTACGGATTCGTCGCCGCCCGCTACTGAGACCGGGAGGCCGCGCCGCGGGCGGCCTGGGCGAGGACGGCGAGGACGAAGAAGGCGGCCGCGAGGCCCCAGAGGAGCGCGAGCTCGTGCCGAACGTGCGCGAGCGTCGCGCCCGCCTGGTTCACGCGGAGGAGCGCCGGGATCGCGCTCGTCGAGGGGATCGCCTGCGAGGCGATCCGCAGCCAGCCGGGCAGCGCCGAAGGCGGCCACGAGAAGCCGGCGAGGAAGATCGCCGGGAGCGACGTGAAGAGGAGCGTCTGAATCGCCGCCTCGCGCCTTCGGAAGAGGACGGAGAGGGCGAGTCCGAGGAAGCTCGTCGCGAGGAGGAACGGGAGGACGAGACCCGCCGCGGCCGCAGCGCTCCCGCGCACCGGGAAATCGAAGAGGCGCGCGACGACTCCGAAATAGAAGAGGGCGTGGACGAGGTAGAGGGCGACGAACGCGAACGTCCTCCCCGTCACGGAGGCGGCGGCGCGGGCGAGGAGCGGGCCGGAGCCGAGCCGGCCGAGGTCGGCCGGGCCGCGCAGGCCGATCCCGATCAGGAGCGTCTGCTGGAGGATCAGGATCAGGACGGGCGGGACGACGTACGTCGCGTACCCTTCGGCCGGGTTGAAGAGGGGGCGCGAGACGAGCGGGACCGGGTCGCGGAACGCGCGCGCTTTCGCCTCGGGCATCCCCTGCGCCGTCAGCCTCCGGATCTCGATCCCGGCCGAGAGCGTCCCGACCGACTCGGCGAGGCCGGTGAGGACCTGCCGGTAGACCAGGAAGTAGGTCGCGTCGGCGAGGACGCCGACCGTCGCCGGCGCGCCGCGCTTCACCTCGCGCTCGAAGCCCTCCGGGATCCCGAGGACTCCGCCCGCCTTCCCGTCGCGGACGAGCGCCTCGGCCTCCGCGAGGCTCCCGGCGCGTGCGGCGACGCGGACGAGCTCGTGGGTGTCGGCGAGTCGTACGAGCTGCCGGGAGAGGGGCGTGTGGTCGAGGTCGACGACCGCGACGGGGACTTCCTTGAGCACCTCGCGCCGATAGGGCGTCGGGTAGAAGAACGCGTAGAGCGTGATCGCACCGACGAGGACGAGGAGGGCTCCCGGGTCGCGAAGCGCGCCCGACACCTCCTCGCGGAAGGCTCGGAGGACGCTCCTCACGTCCGCCCCCAGCACGTCGGGTCGCCCATCAGCCTTCGCATGCGCCACAGGGCGAGCGGCGGCAGGAAGACGACGAACGCCAGCAGCGCCCCGAGCGGCGCGAGCGCGGCCGAGGCGGGCGCGCCGCGCATCGCCTGCCCGAGGAGGAGGGCGAGGAAGTGGGTGAGGGGAAGGAGCGCCCCCCAGAGCTGTGCGGCGAGCGGCATCCCGAACGTCGGGAAGGTGATTCCCGTGAACGCGAAGGAGGGGCCGCCGTAGAACGCCGCGGCGCTCGAGGCGAAGCGGAGATTCGCGCTCCCGGCGACGAGGAGGAGCGCGACGGCCTGGTAGCCGAGGACGAGGAGGATCGTCGCGAGCGCGACGAGGGGCGCGCTCCCGCGGAGCGGGACGTCGAGGAAGCGGAACGGGAAGGCGAGAGCGGCAAGGCCGACCGCCGTGAACCAGAGCGCCTGCGGGAGGAGCTTGCCGAAGACGGCGCGCGTCGCGCTTCCCCCCGAGGCGAGCCACACCGCCGCCGTTCCGTCGCGC
>JAGOBQ010000513.1 GCA_017999215.1 Thermoanaerobaculia bacterium | reverse complement strand
GTCCGCGGCTACTTCAGGACGAAGGGGAGGGGAACGATGTACCAGGTCTTCACCGGGACGCCGTCCTTCGTCGCAGGGGTCCATTCCCACAGCTTCACGGCTCTCGCGCTCGCCTCGCCGTAGCCGACCTTCGGGCTCGTGTCGCGGTAGACCTCGACCTGCTCCGCCCGGCCGTTCTCGTCGACGAGGACGCGGACGAGGACCGTCCCGGAGACCTTTCTCTGCCGGCCCAGGGAGGTCGGCTCGGGCTTGACGACCTTCGTCGCCCGGGGAGGCTGGGAGACCTGGCTGATCTCGACGAGGTCGCCCGCCTTCACCTTCGGCACGGCGGCCTCGGCCGCCTTCCGTGCCGCTTCCTCGCGGGCGCGGGCCTCCTGGGCCTCCTTCGCGAGCCGCTCCGCCTCGGCCGTGTCGGACCTCTCGCGGGCGGCGCGGACGGCCTCCTCGGCCTCTCGGGTCTTCGCCGCCGCGGCCTCGAGCGCGGCCTGCTCCTCGGCGCGCCGCTTCGCCGCGGCCGCCTGCTCCTTCGAGATCTGGTCCTGGACCTTCTTCATCTCCTCCTGGAGGCGGGCCTGGAGCTGGGCCTGGAACTCGGGGTCTTCCCTGCCGACGATGACCGGAGTCGGCGCAGGCATCGGGGTCGGGGTCGCCACGGGGACCGGGGTCGGCGGGGGAGCCGCCGGCTGCTTCGGGCCGCGGCCGAGGAGGAGCCACCCGGCCAGGCCGAGGACGACCACGGCCCCTCCGGCGACGGCGGGGACGGGGATGCCGCCGAGGCCCCCCTTCTTCGCGAGGGGCGTACCGCCGAGGGTCGTCGTGCCGGCGGAGGTGGCGCCGCCGAACGACGGGACCGGAATCGAGGCCGCCGCGCGCGCGGCCTGGGCCTTCAGGCGGTCGTCCTTGTCCTTCTTCTCCTCCGCCGCGACGAGCGGCTTCGGGTCGATCGACTCCTCCTGCCCGAGCTCGATCCGCTCGCGCTCGATCGCCTTCTCGAACTTCTGGTGCATGAAGAAGGCGAGGTTGAAGGTGGAGGGGGCGTAAGGGCCGCCGTAGAGGAGCTTGCCGAGCGTCTTCCGGTACGCGACGACGTCCTGCTCGCGCTGGGCCGGGTCCTTCGCGAGGCCGCGCGCCACGAGCTTTCCGAGGTCGTCCGGCATCGGGCTCCCGTCGATCGCGAGGACGGCGCCCGCGAGGGAGTCGGCCCCCGCGCCGGGGGCCGGGGGCTTTCCGGTGAGGGCGTGGAAGAGGATCGCCGCCGCCGAGTAGATGTCTCCGGCCACGGTCGGCTTGCCCGAGGCGAGGACCTCGGGCGCGATGTAGGGGGCGAACGCGGAGCGGATCGGGGCGGACTTCAGAGACGGGAGAAGCCCGGAGCCGAGGCCCGCGCCGTAGACCCTCACGTCGCCGTCGTTCGAGATCGTGACGAAGCCCGGCGTCAGGAAGCCGTGCGGCGCCCCCATCTTCTTCTCGAACGGCTTGCCCGCCTCGAGGGCGACGAGCAGCTTCTCGGCGATCAGGAGCGCGTGCTCGACGGGGAGCGGGATCGGCCCCTGCCCCTCGCCGGAGAAGAGGCGGTCGAGCGTCCGGCCCGGCACGTACTCGATGCCGGCGAACGGCACGTCGTCCACGATGCCGAGCACCGCGCCCTTCGCAACGGCGGGTCCGCGCACGACCTCCAGGTACTCGGAGGCCTCCTCCATCACGGGAACGAGGGCGGGCTGGTTGATGCCGGCCCCCTCGAAGACGCGCATCAGGAGGAAGGGCGCGAGCTGGGCCCCCGAGGCCGTCCCGGCCCGGTAGATGCTGCCGAGCGGGTCGGTTCCGAGGTGCCGGGTGAGGACGAAGGGGCCGAAGATTCTGGGGACCGGGCCGCTGCTGCTCATCTGCGCTCCGCTTCCGGATGACGTTCCGGAGAACGAAAAGTCTACCTCAGCGGGGAGCGCCGGAGACGGTTTCCCGTGCGGCCCGGGCGCGCCTGTAGAGCGCCACGTTCGCGAGGTGCTCCTCGTACGTCACCGCGAAACGGTGCCCCCCCGAGCCGTCGCCGACGGCGACGAAGTAGAGGTAGGGGACGGAAGCGGGCGCCACGGCCGCCTCCAGGGCGGCGGCGCCGGGGCTCGCGATCGGGCCGGGGGGGAGGCCGCCGCGCGCGTAGGTGTTGTACGGGTCGTCGAGGGAGAGGCCTTCCCGAGTCAGCGCGCCCGTCCAGAGCCCGCGCCGCTTCAGGGCGTAGACCACGGTCGGATCGCACTGGAGCGGCATGCCGACCCGGAGGCGGTTGTGGTAGACGGCGGAGACGAGCGGCCTCTCCGCCGCGACGCCCGTCTCCTTCTCGACGAGCGACGCGAGCGTGACGGCCTCGAGCGGCGTCCGGCCGAGGGCGCCGGCCCGCTCGGCGAAGCCCTCCGGCAGGGAGCGGGCCCAGGCCCTCACGAGCGTGGCGACGATCTCGCGGGGACGCTGAGAGCGGGTGAGCAGGTGCGTCTCGGGGCCCAGGAACCCCTCGAGGCTCGGGGCGTCCGGCGGGACCTCGGGAAAGAGAGCCGGCTGGAGGAACAGCTCGCGGAGAGGCTCGGCCGCGGCGAGGCCCTCGTGCGCGAGGAGGGCGAAGATCTCCTCCGCGGTCCACCCCTCCGGGATCGTCAGGCGATGGGTGACGACGTTCCCCTGGACGAGGTCGCGGAGGACCTCCTCGGTCGAAACGGGGCGCGAGAAGCGGTACTCCCCGGCCTTCAGGGTCTCCCCCTCGAAGAAGACGCGGTACGCGGCCCCGGCGAGGTGCCGGCTCCGGACGACCCCGGCGCGCTCGAGGCGGGCGAGGATCGAACGGGCGGAGGCGCCCGACGGGAGCTCGACCACGGTCTCGGCGCCCGCCCAGCCCTTGTACGGGCTCCTCACGAGGTAGAGCGCGGCTCCGGCGCCGAGGGCCGCGACGAGCGCGAGGAGGCCGAGCCCGCGAAGGCCGATGCGGAGGAGGCGCCTCACCCTCTCGTCCCGTCCGGGCGGGAGGAGAGCCAGTCCCGGAGGAGCTCTGCGGCGGCCTCGGCGTCGACCGCCGCGGAGCGCCGGCCCCGGGAGAGGCCGGCCTCGCGAAGCGCGCCCTCGGCCGCGACGGAAGTGAAGGCCTCGTCGTGCAGCTCCACGGGGAGGCCGGTGGCGGCCGCGAGCTTCTTCGCGAAGCTCCGGGACCGGGCGGCGAACGGGCTGTCGCCGCCGCCCTCCGGCCGGACGGGGAGGCCGACGACGACGAGCGCGGCCTCCCTCTCGCGGGCCGCGGCGGCGACGGCCTCCACCGCCTGCGCGTCGCTCTTCCGATGCACGACGCCAACCGGGACGACGACCTCGGCCGACGGCCCGGAGACGGCGAGACCGATCCTTCGCTCGCCGAAGTCGACCCCGAGGACGCGCACGGGTCGAGGATAGGGGTCCGCCTCCGGGGGTGTCCATCCCCCGAGAGACCGTCCGGGAGCGGATGAGTAGAATCCCTCGGTCCCCCGGTGGCCCCTGCGTGGCCCGGGGGACCTAACGGAGCAAGCGAACGATGAAGAACGTCCTCGTCCTCTCGGCGACTCGTACGCCGATCGGAACC
>JAGOBQ010000512.1 GCA_017999215.1 Thermoanaerobaculia bacterium | reverse complement strand
CGGCGCCGCTTCCCGTCGCGGCGCCTTCGGTCGGGGCGAAGCTCTTCTGGGCCGCGCTCGTCGGGGCCGTCGTCGCGCTTCTCCTCCTCCTGGCCCGCCTCCTCCGGCGCCCGCCCGGGCCGGCCGGGGACGAGACCGGGGGCGGGGAAGGGTAGACTCGAGCCTCCGGAGGAATTTCAGTGGTGAGCGCGCGCGTGCCGAACGTCCGTATGGCGCGGCGGGCGGGAGGGTCCCGGTGAAGGGCCTTCCCACCGCCCGTCTCCTCCCTCCGGGCGACGCCCCGTCGCCCTTCGGTCTCCACCTCGTCCTCGGGCCGCTCGCGGGCGGCGCGGAAGAGGGGCCGGTCCCGCTGCCGCTCTCGGCGGACGAGGGGACGAGCCGCGTCTACCTCGGAGCCCTCAAGGGGGACGCCGACAGCGTCGTCGAGCTCGTCGCCGTCAAGCTCCTGCCGAACGTCCTCCCCGAGGCGCTCGCCGAGAGCGCCGCGCGCCCGACGAACCGGACCCTCGTCGCGCGCTTCGCCGCGGAGAAGGAGCGGATGCGCGCCCTGCGCGCCGAGAGCCCGTACTTCCCGAGGCTCCTGCAGCCGGACGGCGGCCACGAGGGGACGCTCCCGGCCCTCGTCTACGACAAGCCCTCGCGCTCGTTCTTCGTCCCGCCGTGCGCCGCGTGCGGCCGGCCGCTCGAGCTCCTCACCGACGAGCAGTTCCTCCGCGAGAGGCGCCTTCCCTCGTACCTCGAGACGCTCCACCGCCTCGTCGGCTGCGCGAGCTGCGCCACGACGGACCGCGTCATCGCGGTCTTCTCCTACGCGCCCCTCCCGGGCGAGGCCGACGTCCCGGTGGGCGGGCCCGACGAGCTGCTGAAGGGGCTCTCCCGGGCGCTCCTCCGGGACTGGGACGAGACCCAGGTGAAGGCGTTCGCCTCCCGCGAATCGGCCGAGGAGGCCCTCCGTCTCCGCGCCTCGGGCGGCGGCTCCCTCGGGGACTTCGCCGCGCGTTGGAGCCCGTTCTCGTTCTGCCCCTCCCCGTTCCTCGTGAGCGGCCTCTCCCCGGTGCGCTGGGACGAGTGGGCCGACTTCGTCGGCGGCCGCACGGAGGAGGACCTCGTCTCCGCCGCTGCGCCCGAGAGCCTCGAGACGGAGTCGGCGCGCCACCGGCTCGAGTGGTTGCGCTCGTCGCTTCCGCCGACCGGGCGATTCCTCTACGGACACGACGGATCGGGCGTCGACGCGATCGAGGTCCTCTACCTGAAGATGACGGCCTTCCGGCAGCTCGCCGCGGGCCTCCTATCGTTCTACCGCGCCACCGGGCAGCCGCACCTCGACCTGCACCCGGGCCACGTCCTGCTCGACAGCTACGGCACCGGCGCCTCGCTCCCGGCCCTCTGGACGTTCCAGGTCCGGCTGCACGGCCTGGCCGCGGCCTCGAGGACGTCGTCGTTCGGCGTCGAGGTCGTCGTCCCGCCGCCGGAGCCGATGTTCCCGTACGCGGCGCCCGAGATCCTCGAATTCCGCCTCGCCTCGCGACGTCCCGGCGACGTCTACCTCTCCGAGGTCGAGCCGGCGGACGCGGGGCTCGGCGTGAAGGTCGAGGGGCGGCTCAGCGACCCGAACGGCCTCTTCCCGAGGCCCGAAGAGCCCGACTGGATACACGTCACGTTCCCCGACGAGGCGCTCGGCCTCGGGATCGACGCCCTCGTCGTGAGGCGGAAGCCCGACGTCCCGGCCTCCTACGAGGAGCTGACGTTCGTCTCCGAGCCGATCGAGCTCGACGACGCCGCGGTGAAGCGGCTCCGCCGCTCTTTCGGAGTGCGCCTCCCCGGCGCACGCTACAAGGTCTACCCGCGCTTCGGTGCGCCGTCCGACCTCTACTCCCTCGGCGTCCTCCTCCTGCGGGCCCTCGCCGGGGGCGCGCGGACCGAGCTGCCGGAGCTCCTGCAGGGGGTCCAGCGGGCCGCCGCGGTCGCCGTCCGCTCGAAGGACGGGGACCCCCTCGCGCGCGTGAAGGCGGCCCTCGCCGCGGAGGCGTCGACCGCGACGCTCCTCGATCGATCCCGCATCTTCTGGAAGGAAGAGGACCGCGTCCCTCTCCGGCCGAACGCGATCCCGCCGCCCCTGTTCGAGAGGGCGCTCCTCCTCGCGCTCCGTCTCCTGACGCGGATCCCGGGCTTCTCGATCGCGACCGGTCCGGGAGACTTCGTGGCGGAGGACCCGACGGGCCGCGTCGAGCAGGCGCTCCGGGAAGCGGACGAGGTCGTCGCCGAGCTCCGGTCGCTCCTCGTCCATCGCCAGCCGCTTCACTTCGAGATCCAGGACGTCCTCGCGGAGCTGCTCGAGGCGGAATCGGAGACGGTGCCGCGGACCTGACGCCGGGCCGGGTCGCGGGGTTTTCGGACCGAGGGTAATATCCGGCCACTGTGTCCGACAGGTCGTCCGTCTCCTCGTTCGAGGCGCTGGCGTGTCGCCCCTTCGCAGGGGGGCGCCCGTGAGCGTCCCGCCGCGCTCCCTCACGCTCGAGGTCTGGCTCGGTCCGATGGAGGGGCTCCGCTACGCCGCCGAGGCGCGGCAGGCGATGCAGCTCGTCCGGATCGGCCGCCTCCCGTTCGACCGGCAGTCGAAGGACCGGAACCACCTCGTCCTCTCCGTCTCCGCCGGCGTCTCCGGCTCGCACGCGGAGGTCCGCTTCGCGCAGGGCCGGATCTTCCTCAGGGACCTCGGCAGCTCGAACGGGACGTTCGCGGCCCAGCAGGCGGTGACGACCGAGACCGAGGTGAAGTCGGGAGAGATCTTCCTCGTCTCCCTGACGCCGGTTCAGGTCTACCTGACGAGCCCGCTCGCGGCGCCGCCGCCCTTCGAGCCGCTCCCCGTGTCGCACTGGGAAGGCGCGGCCGTCGAGCCGCTCCTCTCCGCGGCGGTCGCCTGCGCGGCCGGGAGGCGGGAGGGGTACGTCGACACGCGCCACCTTCTCGACGCGGTGCTCGCCCTCGGCGACCCGGAGGTCGAGGAGCTCCTCGCGAGCGTTGGAGCCCGGCCGGCGGAGGTCCGCGAGGCGCTCTTCCAGAAGCCCTTCTTCCGTGAAGCGATCGGGTGGATCGCCGAGATCCTCGTCAAGCCGGTCAACCTGACGGGGAGCTTCGAGACCGCCGTCGTCTCTCCCCGCGTCGCGCGCCTCCTCGACGGCACCCGCACCGCCGTCCCCGACGGGGTCGGCGGCGACGAGGCGGTCCGCTGGGCCGCCCGGAGCGTTCTCGCCGGGCTCGTCGCCGACAGGTTCGGGCCGGTCGGCGACTGGCTGACCTCGTGCGGCATCACCGCCGTCCCGGACGGGTTCGTCGGGGAGTCGGGGGCGCGGGCTCCGGCCGTACGCCCCGCGGAGCCGGAGCTCACCGGACGGGCTTCGGTGAAGGGCGGCGTCGCGAAGGGCCGGGCCACGACGCTCCTGACGGAAGACGTCGGCGAGGCGACGGCGAAGGGCGGACCGTCCCCGCTGTCGCGGACGCTCCCGCCCCCGCCTCCCCCTCCGCCCGCGACCTCGCCGGAGACCTCCGCGGTCGCCCCGGCTCCCGTCCGGCACCGCGAGCCGGAGCCGGAG
>JAGOBQ010000511.1 GCA_017999215.1 Thermoanaerobaculia bacterium | reverse complement strand
CGAACGTCCCGGCTCGTCCATCACGGAGAGTCCGGGTGCTGGCCGTCCCCGCGGTGTTGCACGACGTCCGGGGGACCTCGGCGCTACTTCAGCGCGCCCTTGATCTTCTTCAGCTGCTCGCGCGAGCAATAGCTGCAGGCGCCCTTCTTCGCGACGGGCGCGAGCGTCAGCGCCTCGATCGCCTTCTTCACCTGCGCCGGAGAGGCTCCGAGCTCCTTCGCGATGGCTCCCGCGGTGATGTGGTCGTCGGCCATCGCGTCTCCCCCCGCCCGTCGGACCCCATGCGGCGATTCCTTCGGGCGGCCGCCGGAGGCTGTCATTTTGCACCCGCCCCGAATCAGGAGTTCCCTTGTTCGAACCGTGGCTCACGAAGCTGGAGCAGGTCCACGAAGCGAAGAGTCGCGAGCAGCGCGACGCCGCCTACGCCTTCCGGTACAGGATCTACGTCGACGAGCTCGGCCGCGAGATCGGCGGCGTGGACCACGTCCGTAAGGTCGTCTGCGACGGCGACGACGAGCAGGACGGCTCCGTTCTGCTCTACACGGGTCCGCTGGACGACATCAGCGCGACCGTGCGACTTCGGATCTGGCGGCCCGGCCGGATACCGAGACACGAGTTCGACATGCTCTCGATGTCGAAGTTCCCGGGCATCGAGAAGAGGACTGTCTCCGAGCTCGGCCGCCTGATGATCCGGCCGACTCTGAGAGGCAAGCTGCTGCTTCCGTCGCTCGTCCGGTCCGTCTACGAGCGCGGCGTGGCCGCGGAGGTCGACCTCGGCTTCTGCTACTGCGCGCCCGGCCTCGTGCCGCACTACTGCAAGCTCGGGTTTCGCCCCTACGCCGCGCCGCTCGTTCCCACCTTGGACGGCCTTCACGTGCCGCTGGTCGGGATCGCGTCGGACGCGAAGTACCTCAAGCAGATGGGCTCGCCCGTGGCGTCTCTGGTCTCGCGCTACTACGGCACGGGCCCGGGGAAGAGGCCTCCTTTCGACCTCTCGACCCTGGGCGACCTGCTCGACCCCGGTGCGTCCTCGATCGAGCTCGGGCGCGACCAGATCTGGCAGGAAGTCCAGGACGGGCTCCTGCAGGACGCCGCCGCGAGCTCGATCCTCGACGGCCTGAACGAGGCGGCCGTCCGGTAGCTGACCACGAAGGGGTTCCTGCTCGACGTCGCGCGCGACACGCTCGTCACCAGGGCCAGCTATGGCGAACGCGAGATGTACATCGTCCTGGAAGGGACGCTGGAGGTACTCTCGGCCGAGGGACGGCGCCTGACGGTGCTGGGGCGCGGCGACTTGTTCGGCGAGCTCGCGTTCTTCCGGGACGAAGGCAAGCGAACCGCGTCTGTCAAGGCCGCGAGCGATTGCCACCTGCTCGTTCTGCGGCGGCATTTCCTGTCGGAGCTGGGCAAGCCCGATCCGGACGTGGCGCTCCAGCTCCACTTCAACCCCGGCCGGATCCTGTCCGAGCGGCTCGTCCGGGTGGAACGGAGGGTGGCGGCCGGGTAGGCCGGGATGGCCGCGCCCACGACGAGCCCGGGCGCCTGCGGCGTGCGGGAAGCGGCCGCGCTTCTGGCGGAATCGGAGACCTCCGGGTCGCTCGCCGAGCCGCTGCGAAACCGGCTGGCAGGTGCCATGAGCCGGACGTCCTTCGGCACCGGGGAGACTCTGCTGCGCCAGGGCGAGGTCAGCGATTCGCTGTTCGTCGTCGCCGCCGGCCGGTTCGAGGTCCGCCTGCGCCGGGACGGCGGCATCGAGGACGCCATCGGCACGATCGGCCCCGGGGGCGCCGTGGGCGAGATGCAGCTCGTCGTCGGAGGGGTCGCCTCGGCGACGCTCGTGGCGGTCGAAGAGGCTCAGGTGCTCCGGCTGCGGCGACAGCTCTTCGACGTCCTCTGCGACGAATCGCCCGAGCTTCTGGAGACGGTCGCCCGGGTGGCGGGGCGGCGCGTGCGGCGCCACCGGATGCTGGACGTCCTGCCTTCCCTTCTCGGTCCTCTCGACGGCGGCGTGCTGGGGGCGATCGAGGAGCAGGCCACGTGGCTCACGCTGCGCAGCGGCGAGGTGCTCTTCCACAAGGGCGATCCCGGCGACGCGTGGTACGTGGTGACCAGCGGCCGGATGGCGGTCGTGGAGCCGTCCGGTGGCGACCAGGCCGACCGGCTCCTCGCCGAGGTAGGGCCGGGCGAAGCGCTCGGCGAGCTGTCCCTGCTCACCGGCGAGCCGCGTTCGGCGACCGTCTACGCGCTGCGCGACGCCGAGCTCGTCCGCTTCCCGATGGACCGGTTCGCCGAGCTGGTCTCGGAGTGGCCGCAGGTGGCGAACGCCATGCTTCGCACGCTGGCTCGACGGCTCGTGGCGCGGGGAAACGCGCCGCGCCACGCGACGGGGGCCGGGCTCACGCTGGCCCTGGTGCCGGCCACTCCCGGCGTGGACGTCGCGGCGTTCGCGGAGCGGCTCGCCGGCGCGCTCTCCCGGTTCGGTCCGACCCTCCACGCGAGTAGCGCCCGCCTCGACGAGATCGGCATCGCGAGAGAGAAGGCGGGCTTCTCCGGTTCGCACCCGGCCTGGATCCGGGTCGACGCCTGGCTCGAGCGCTGGCCGCCGCCCACCGCTTCCTGCTGCTCGTGGCCGACGCGTCACCGAATGCCTGGAGCACCCTCGTGGTCGGCCACGCCGACCAGGTGCTCCTCGTCGCCGATGCGAACGGCGACCCGGGCCCGGGAGCCCTGGAGGTGGCACTGCGTCCGTCGGCGCCGGCCCGGCGCCAGCCCCGGCGCCTGCTGGCGCTGCTGCACCGGGACGGCTCGAAGCCCCCGAGTGACACGGCGCGCTGGCTCGACGCCCGGACCGTCGACGCGCACGTCCACGTGCGCCTCGACCGCGAGGACGACGTCCGACGCGTGGCTCGCGGGGTCGCCGGGCGGGGAGTGGCGCTCGCGCTCTCGGGCGGCGGTGCGCGCTGCTTCGCTCACCTGGGAGGAGTGCTCGCGATGCGCGAGCTGGGCATCCCCGTCGACCTGGTCGCCGGGACGAGCGCCGGCGCCCTGTCGGGCTACCTGGTCGCGGCCGACTCGAGCGACGACGAGCTGCGGCGTTCGGCCCGGATCTTCCACGAGGCACGCCCCTTCAGCGCCTACACCCTTCCGCTCTTCTCCCTGATCCGTGGCGAACGGCTGAGCCGCGCCCTCGCCGACCAGTGCGGTCAGACCCGGATCGAGGACCTCTGGCTCCCCTTCGTGGCCGTCTCGAGCAACCTGGCCCGCAAGGCGATCGAGCTCCACACGAGGGGCCCGGCCTGGGCGGCGCTGCGTGCCAGCTGCTCCCTCCCAGGAGTCGTCGAACCCTGGATCCGGGACGGCGAGCTGCTGGTAGACGGAGGCCTGATCGACAACCTTCCGGTCGGCGTCGCGCGCGATCGGCTCGCCGGCCGCGTGATCGCCGTCGACGTGAGCGCGGCCCAGCATCTGACCTTCGCCGGCGGCGCCTATCCCTCGCCCTGGACGCAGCTTCTGGCCCGCTTCGACCGTCGTCGGGACCGCCCTTCCCCGCCCGGCGTGTTCGACGTGCTGCTACACAGCATGCTCCTGGCCAACCT
>JAGOBQ010000067.1 GCA_017999215.1 Thermoanaerobaculia bacterium | reverse complement strand
GTCCTTCTCGAGGGGCGAGGCTTCGATCTTCGCGGCGGCGAGCGCGTCGGCCGCGGCCGAGACGAGGGACTTCGAGTGGGCGAAAACGGCGATCTCCTTCGGAGCGAGGCCCTGCGAGAAGAGCCGCTTCGTCTCGGAGACGAAGTGGTCGTACATGGCCGGCCGGCTCGGGAAGTCCCGGAAAACGGGCTCCGGACCGCCGAGGGGGCTGAGGGTCCCCTTCCGGTCGTCCGTTCCGTCGTCGAGGTCGTCCGCACCGTCGCGGAGAAGAAGCTCGGAGGCGGCCTGGATCTGGCGGGTGTTGCGGTAGTTGAGCTTGAGGACGCGCGACCGGCCACGAACCTCGATGCCGGCGCTCCGGAGGCTCGCCCCGTTGCGGTAGATACGCTGCCCGCCGTCGCCCACGAGGAGGAAGTTGCCGGGCTCCTTTGCGGCGAGGGCGGAGAGGAAGCGGAGGGCGGCCGGGGCGAGGTCCTGGACCTCGTCGACGATGACCGCGTCCCAGCGGTTCGGAACCTTGCCCGTGCGGATCAACTCCTCGGCCTTCCGAAGCCAGACGGAGTGAGGGAACTGCCGGGCGGCCTCGAGCTGCGAGAGGACGCGCTGGAAGCACTCCCACGCCTTCTTGCGGTCGGCCGCGCCGAGAGCCCGGCCCCGGCCTCGGCGGTCGGCGTCGCGGTACTCGTCCCAGGTGACGAGGGCCTGCGCGTCGATCACCTGCTGCCACTCGTTCCAGAGGAACTCGGCGTCGCCCACGCTCGCCGCGTAGAAGGCGTACCGCTCGATTCCCTTCTGGACGTCGTCGTCCGAGGCGAAGCCGCTCTTCGCGCCGGCGAGCTTGTGAATGGCCGCCGCGGCGGCGTCGACGGTCATCACCTCGATGCGCGACTTCTCGTCCCCCTTGCAGAGGACGCCCATGCTCCGTTCCAGGTTCTTGCAGAGGGTGCCGACGAAGCTCGTGAGGAGGACACGCTTGCCCTGGCTCGCGAGGGCACGCGCCCGGTGCATGGCGACGACGGTCTTTCCGGTGCCGGCGGCTCCGGTCACTTTGGCCGGGCCCGAGAAGGTCGCCTCCACGAGACTGCGCTGGCTCGGGTGGAGGTAGCGCATCCAGGCCTCGATCGGCTTGTCGCGCAGCTCGTCGATCTCGGACGCGTCGTGGATGACGAAGTAGCGGCGCCGGGCCTCGGGAGTCTCGAAGGCGGCCGGGCCTGCGGGGGCTGGAGGGGGCGGGGTGACGAGCTCGCCGCAGGCGACGCGCTCGAGGCGCTCGGCCAGCTCCTCGGGGAGGTCCTTCGAGATCGATTCGAGCTGCTTCGAGTCCTTCAGCCTGCGAATGGTGGGAAGCCAGTCGGCCGGGAGGCCGAGACTGAGGAGGTAGTCGTCCTCGGCGTCGTCGAAGAGGCCCTTCGCCTTCGTCGGCGCCTTCGCGGCGGTGGAGATCGGGGGAACTTCGACGACCTCGGGGATCGTGACGATCTGAAGCTCGCCGGTGCGGTCATTCCGCTCCGCACGCTTCGCCTTGGCCCAGGCGTAGGCATCGTCATGCTGGTCGACGTAGAGAAGGGCGTACTGATCCCCGTTCTGGCTGAAGATCGCCCGGTAGCCCTTCGTGACTCGGGCCGACCAAAGTCCCTTGTTCTTGATGCGATCGAGGCGCTCGAGGCTGAGGCTCGGCTGGCTCGGATCCTCGAGGAACTTCCTGAGGAAGTCGCCCACCTGCGCTCGGGGCTCTGGCTCGAGCGCGCCCCATGCCCGATGGAACGACTTCTCGATCTGGAGGCTGATCATTTCCCCTCCGTGAGGGCAGCGAGGATGGCGGAGCCCGCTCGGGGTGTCGGCAACAGCGTGAGAACGCTCTTCCCCGACGCTTCGAGGGCCTCTACCGTGCCCTCCGCACCGGGGACATTGCTTGGGACGATCGTCACCGATCGGCCGCCGCGCTGAACCGCCGCGACTGTTCGGCCCACGACGCGTCCTCCCGCCTCGACATCGCCCCCCGCTGTGACCGTGACACCGTCATGCGCGGCGAGCTCGGCGATCACGCTACGCCACTCCTCCGGATAGAGGTCGAGTCCCTCGATTGCCGTCGCGGCCGGAGCGGGCGCCGACTCTACGGGCATCCCGAAGATGTCGGGATACCTGGCGACGACGGCGGACCAGTCGTCCCGGTGGTGGAAGCGGACGACGGACCAGCCGGCGTCTTCCAGCGCCGTCTCCTGGTTCCGGTCGCGCTGCTGCCTCTCGGGGAAGTCGTGCGGCGGACCGTCGACGTAGACCGCGAGGGCGTGGTCGTCGTAGAGAAAGTCGGGGCGCGTTCCCGCCTCGGCGATGAGGACCTGCCCTCGCGACGGGAGCCGGAGCTGACGGGCGTGCATCCACTCGAGCCAGCGCCGCTCCAGCTCGGAGCCGGCCGCGCGCGAGAGAGCCTCCAGGTGGACCGTCGCGGGGACGCCGGCCGCGGACAGCTCGACTGTGGCGCGGGCGAGGCCGAAGAGCAGCTCCCGGATCGCCTGGCGGTCGAGGACGCGGTGGTCGGGCTGGTTCGAGTAGCTGAGGAGGCAGTCGTAGCAGGCCGCCTCGCAGTCTTCGCGAGAGGTGGGGGCGCGCCGCAGGTCGTCTCCGGACGCCGCGTCGAAGTGGCAGAGCTCGAGGGCGCGGCGGACGACCGCCGTGAAGGAGCCGGCCTCGTCCACCAGCCGGCGGAGGACGCCGGCTCCCCCTTCGGCCGCCTCGTAGAGGAGGAGGTGGCGCCGCTCCTTGCGGGACGGGAGCGGCTCGGCGGCCAGCTCGCTCTCCTCGAGCTGGTAGTGGAGCTGGAGGGCGTTCTTGAGCGCGGCCTGGAGCGAGGCCATGACGTTCACGGGCTGCTCGTGCGCGAAGGTGACGAGGAGGCAGTTCCGGCGGTCTTCCACGTAGGGGACGACGCGCTCGCGGCGGGCCGACATCGGGTCGTCGGTGTCGGTCGGGTCGATGTCGTCGTTCTTCGCCCAGTAGCCGCGCTCGACGTCGAGGACGAAGCCGAGCTGGTTCGAGTCGGACCGGCGCATCCAGCCGAGGTTCAGGCGCCAGAGGGTGGCGGCCGGGCCGTAGTCGAGCCGCACAACCTCGTCGCCGTCGACGCGGACGGAGGCGAAGCGGGTGACGTGCTCGCCGTGGTCGGAGAAGCGGACGGCCGTCTTCAGCTCGTACCCGAGACGGAGGCGCTCTTCCTCGTCGGAGTTGATGCGGTCCTTCCGTCGCGTCGAGACGTTCTGGAGCCGGAGGAGACCCCGCATGCCGCCCGGCAGCTCGGCGCCGCAGCGCTCGCAGAGGTCGGCGCCGCCCTCGCCCGAGAGGGGGTGGAGGTAGCCGCAGGTGCGGCAGATCTTCGCCTCTCGCGTGAGGCCGGCCTCTTCCCGGACGGGGAGGATGACCTTGTTGATCACGTACCGCGAGCCCTCGTGGTAGACGACCGCCCGCGGCCCGAACTCGGAGATGGCGAGGAAACGCGGGCGCGAGAGGAACTCGTCGGCATCGCGCGTGCGGCGCCCCGGGATGTAGGCCGAGAGCGGCAGCCGCGGGAAGTTGTAGCCGGGAAGGAAGCCCTCGCTCGCGAAGTAGCGGTAGCTGTAGAAGTCGGACTGGACGATCTTGTCGACGTCGATGAGGAGCTTGAGCTGGGACTCGGCCTCGGCCCGGAGGCGCTCGGCGAGTCGGCGGGCCTCGGGGGACGCGGCGGCGTCGTGGACGATGCGGTTCTGGCTCTTCGCCTGGCCGAGGGCGGCCCGGTAGAGGCCTCGCCAGCGGGCGCAGGCCGCGTCGAAACGTCCGACGACCTGGTCCAGCTCGCGGTCGAGCCAGCCGTCGGTGTACCAGCCGGCGTCTTCCAGCTCGGGGCGGAGGTTCTCGAGGACGGCGCGCGCGCGGGTGCGCGTCCGGTCGAGCGCGCCGGGGTTCTCGACGTCGTTCCGAACGCCCGACTGGAGGACGAGCGAGGGCTCGTCGCCGGCGAGGTCGAGGACGTCCTTCAGCGACTTGCCGAGGGAGACGTGCGTCTCCGCGAGCCAGATGGCGTGGACGTGCGCCCGGACGAGGTCCTCGTTGGCGAGGTCGAGCCGGGGCGGGGCGACGGCGCCCGCGACCATCTGCGAGGGCCTGCGGAAGAAGTACTGGTCGTGCGGACTCCCGGCCGCGCAGTAGCTGAAGACGAGGGCCGGTTGGCCGCTGCGGCCGGCGCGGCCGCTGCGCTGGGCGTAGTTGGCCGGGGTGGGCGGGACGTTCCGCATGTTGACGACGTTCAGCTCGGAGATGTCGACCCCGAGCTCCATCGTCGGCGAGCAGTAGAGGACGGGGAGCCGCCCTTCGCGGAACTCCTTCTCGCGCTTCTCGCGCTCGTCCGGCGGCACCTGGGCCGTGTGCTCGCGGGCGCGGAGGTCGTGGACGTCGAGGGCGATCGACTTGTAGAACCCGATGAAGAAGCGGTTCGTCCGCCCGCCGTCCTTCGGCGGGTGCGGGACGCGGATCGCGTCGTGGGCGGCGACGCCGCCCTCTCCCGCAGACCAGACGAGGGCCCCCGCGTTGAGCTGGAAGCCGGGGACGTCGTCCGGGCCCTTCGCGTCGACGACGCGCTCGACGATCCCGGCGATGCGGAGGGTCTCGAGGAGCGCGAGGATCAGGGCCTCACGGCCGGCCTGATCGAGGGCCTTCCAGCGGTCTCCGAGGACGGAGGGCCTCCCGAGGTACTGGCCGAAGCCGCCGCGGGCCGAGAGGAAGACGGAGTCGCGGCGCTCGTCTTCCTGCACCGAGCGCGGGTAGAGGACACGCGCCTGCTCGAGGACGTCGTTCTCGTCGAAGGCCCAGGGCTCGACGAGCCGCTGGTTGCTGAGCTGGCGAAGGGAGTCCTGCTTGTGGGGCTCGAGGAAGTCGACCTTCACGGCCAGCTCGCGGCGCATGAAGTCGAGGAGGGTTTTGAGGATCTGCTCCCGCTGTTCGGGGGCGAGGGCCGCGAGCGCGGGGCCGGCACCCTTCCAGGTGGGCTCGTCGGCGACGAGGTCGGAGAGGGACTTGTAGCCGATGTGGAGGAGCCCGCACTGCTCGAGGTTCGGGAGGGTGATGCGCCAGCCGCGCTTCAGGTCGCGGTAGATGCGGTAGCCGAGGACGTCGCGGAAGGCGCGCTCGGTGTCGGTCTTCGCGAGGAACTTCACGTCCGGGTCGCGGGCGTAGGCCCCGAACGGCAGGCCGAGCGCCTGGAAGACCCTCTGCGTCAGCTCGTGGTGCTCGATGCCCGAGGGGCCGGCGTCGACGACGGCCCGGTAGAGGCCGGCGCGGAGGACACCGATCTCGATGAAGTCGTTGAAGTGGCCCGCCTGGAGGGACGCGTCCTGCCGGTTGTCGGTGAAGCTGAGGAGCTTCTGCGCCTTCTCGGGGAGGGTCTTCTGCGCGCGGATCTGCCGGATGGCCGAGAGGCTGAGGATGGTCGTCGCGGTGCTCCGCCCCTCCGAACCGAGCGCCCCGACCTTTCCGAAGTCGGACACCTGGCGCGCCCCGTAGGCCACGCCGCACTGGAGGCAGAAGCGGAATGGCGCGGTCACGAAGTGGCAGGCCTGCCCCTCGGAGCCTTCCGTTCCGTCGGGGTGGACGAAGACGGGCCGCGGAAGGGACTTCCGCTTGTGGGGCTTGACGCGCCAGCCGCTCGGCCTCTCCTCGACCCAGTCTTCCGGGAGGCGGTCGAGGACGGCGCCGTCGTCCGAAGGCCACGGGTTGTCGGCGCTGAAGAAGAGGAAGCCGGCCTCGGAGTGCCCGTCCTTCGCGCGATCCGACGGCTCGCGCGGCTCGTAAACGCTCGTCGACGCCTCGTCGCGGCGGCGGACGCAGTAGTACTCCTGCCCGCACTCGCGGCAGAAGACGAGGGGCAGGAGGACGCGACTCCGGTCTCCCGGCACGAACCGCTGACCGTGGACGGTGATGTGCCTCTCGTCCCCCGGCTCGACGGTGGCGTAGACGGTGTCGCCCCGGCTGATGAACTGGTGGATCCGGAAGGCGAAGGCCGGGTCGCCCGTCTCGGGGTGGCGGGCGAGGTAGCCGGAGAGGAGCCCCGTGCGGATCGCGTCGGCGCAGAGGTCCTCGTCGAGCCCGGTCAGGGCCGCGAGGTCGCGCGCGGCGCCCTCGTCGCTGAGGACGCTCCGGGGCGTGCGGATCCGCACGAGGCGGCCGGAGCCCTCTTCTTCCGTCGTGCCGAAGGTCGTCTCGAGCCAGGTCGCGAGGGGATGCCCAAGGAACGTGTCGTAGTCGGTCGGAAGGCCGTGGCCCGGCGTCTCGACCGTCGCGCGGAGCTCAGCGAGCCAGGCCGGGTCGTCGGCCGGGCGCGGCTTCGTGGCTCGCCTCAACGTCTCCCCGATGACGGATTCGGCGCGCACGGTCGTCCCGAAGAGAAGGGAGGCGACGCGGGCCACCTCGGCGCTCTGGTCCTCCCAGGTGCCGCCGGCTGCGAGCGTCGCAGACGTGCCGACGCACTGGAGCTCTCTGGCCGACATCCGGTCGCGGACACGGCGGACGAGGAGGGCGACGTCCGCCCCCTGGCGCCCGCGGTAAGTGTGCAGTTCGTCGAGGACGAGGAACCGGAGCCCCTGCGCCGCGTCGATGAGCTTCTGCTCGAACGGCCGCGTGAGGAGGAGCTCGAGCATGACGAAGTTCGTGAGGAGAATGTCGGGCGGGTTCTCGAGGACCTTCTGTCGCTCCTCGTCCGACTCCTGCCCCGTGTATCGCGCGAAGGTCACCGGGCCGACGCCGTTCGGGAAGCCCTCGGAGACGAACTTGCGGAGCTCGCCCGCCTGACTGTTCGCCAGGGCATTCATCGGGTAAACGACGATGGCCTGGACGCCCTTGCCGCTCCCGCGCCGGAGGACGTGGTCGACGATGGGGACGATGTAGGCGAGGCTCTTGCCAGAGCCGGTGCCGGTCGTCAGGACGTAGCTCTCGCCCTTTCGGGCGGTGAGGATGGCTTCTTCCTGGTGAAGGTGGAGCCGCAGTCCGCGCCCTTCGCCCTTGACCTCGTCGCGGTCCTTGTCGCGCCGGAAGACCTTCGCGCAAAGGGGATGAAGGACGCCGTCGGCGACGAGGTCGTCCACCCACCGACCTGGCTCGAAGGAGGGGTTCAGCTGGATGAGCGGCTGGGGCCAGAGGAGGCCCTCCTCCAGGAGCCGGTCGACATACGCGCGGATTCGGGCGTCGCGTATCTCGATGAAGCTCCGGACATAGGCCGCGTAGTCGGCGATGAGCTGATCCCGAAAATCGAAGACCCTCACTCGCTCCTCCCGCAGGGGGCCGAAGCCCGGGAACCGTCGTAGCGCGAGAGGAGGCGTCCGCCGAGGGGCCGCTCGACTCGAGCCGGTCGAAGGCACGGGGCGCCGGGACGAATCCGCCGCCGGACGGATTTTGCGGTGCGGGGTCGCGATTGGGAATGATGTGGGGAGATCAGTGGGACGCGCCTCCGCGTGGCGTGACGTCTCACCCGTTCGGGGGATGACAACCGACGCCGATACGTGGTTGAAGCGGCGCCGGGCGTGGTCATGCCCCGCTCCCGCTCGCTGCTCCGCCCTCCTCTCCTCCCTCCTCCAGCACCCCGAAGTCGAAGCCGTAGACGTCGGTGTACCAGACGGGGCCGCAGGCCATTCCGCCGTAGGTGATCTCGAGGGCGAGGAGGCCGTTGCCGTAGCCGGCGTTCACGAGGAGGGTGCGGAGGCGGGCGAGATCGAGGTCGTGGATGCGCCGGTGGGCGGTCCTTCGGGTGAAGTCCGGCGAGCGGTACTCGAAGTCGCCGACCTCGCCGACGAAGACGAAGGCGAGGTGGCGGCACGGGTCGGCGTGGGTGAGGCCGTCGTCGTCGACGCGCAGGACCGCGTGGCCGCAGATCGGGCAGTGGGGCCTCGGGGGAGCGCCGCCGAACGGCTGCTCGACCGAGGCGAGCTGGGGCTTGGATGCGGATCTCATCGGCTCCTCCTCCTGCGTCCCGCGGCCGGGCGGGCGCGGCCGAAGGAGAGGGTGCGGCGCAGGGAGGGACAGATGGTGTCCACCGGCCTGCGGCGACGAGCGTTACCGCTTCTCCGGCGCCTCCTCCCGCTGCCGCGCGACCTCGAGGAGCGGGACGCACGGTCCCGACTCCCGCTTCCCGCACTCGCTCGTGAGGTAGAGGGTGGCGCCGTCCGGGCCGTAGCAGATCGACTCGCCCTGCTTCCGGTGGGGGAGCGGGACGCGGCGGGGCTTGCGCGCGAAGGCGTCGGCCCAGGTCTCCTCCGGGCTCCGAGCGAACTCGAAGGCGTCGCCGCGCGTGACGACGATCGCGCGGAGGCCGTCGGCGGAAAGGTCCATCCCGGTGGCGCGCGGGAGGTTCGCCGTCCCGATCGCCACGGCCCGGCACGGCTCGTCGCCGGCCGACTCGCGACAGGCGACGGCGTAGATGCCGGCCTTCCCCGACCAGACCTTCGTGACGAGGTAGACGGCGCCCGACGTGGGGTCGACCGCCGCGGCCTCGCAGTCGTGCGAGCCGTCCTCGTACCGGAAGCGGATCGTCCGGCTGGGCGTCACGGTCGCGTGCCCACCCGCGGCCGACAGGTCGGGCTCGGGGACGACGTAGAGGGTGTAGACGTTGCGCTCGAGGCGGTTGTCGCCGGTATCGGCGACGAGGAGGAACGGCCGCCCGTCTTCGCTGAACGAGGAGAGGTCTTCCCAGTCGACGTTCCGGACGCCGGGACCCTCGAGGTCTGCGACGCCGCGCGCGCCGCCGTCCGCGCCGAAGGCGTAGAGCCGCGGCCCGTCGCCCGAGTCGTTGTGGGTCCAGAAGACGCCGGGGTTCGCGAGGCCCCGGGCGAGGCCGCTGCTCTCCTTCACCTGGTCGCTCGCGAGCGTGGCGACGACGCGGCCACGGGCGGGGCTCGCCGCGTCGACGGCCGGCGCTCGAAGGGTGAGGAGTGCGACCGCGGCGGCGGCGGTGAAGCGCGACACGCTCATCGGGCGGCCTGCTCGGGCTCGCCTTCCTCCCGTGAGGGGAGGATGACGAGGATCGGTGCGAAGAGGGTCGGGGTCCCGACGTGACGCGACATGCCGCCCATTCTCGGCCCGTCGGTCGCGGACGGCCCCGGCGACGCCCTCGTCTCTCGAAGGGAGATCGCCGACCGGGGATCTGGCCGGAGCCCGCCGCGGTCGCCGCCCGGATGCGGGCTCGCCGGACGACCTGGCGGACCGGCCTTCGGATCTGAGACGATCCCGCAACCGTGAGAGCCGCCGAAGGGGAAGCGACGGGCAGGGCGCCCGGGAGGGGCGCGTGAGCGATCCCGCATTCGGAAGGGAAGGAGTGGTCGGGGCGGGCGGATTTGAACCGCCGACCTGCTGCTCCCAAAGCAGCTGCGCTGCCACTGCGCTACGCCCCGGCCGGCCGGATTCTCGGGCCGCGGCGGGGGGATGTCCACCGGCGGGAGACGGCGCGTGAACCGGACGATCCTGCTGCTCCACGGTCTCGGCGGCTCGGCGGAGGACTGGAAGGAGGTCGCCGCCGCGCTGCCGAAGGGGCTCGCGCCGCTCGCGCTCGACTTCCCCGGATTCGGGAAGGCGACGCGTCCCCACGACAGCTACGACCCGGCCGCGCTCGCGCGGTGGGTCGTGGGAGAGATGGACGACCGCGACGTGGAGTCGGCCGTCGTCGCGGGGCACTCGCTCGGGGGGCGGGTCGCGGCCGAGCTCGCGCTCCTCGCGCCGAAGCGGATCGCGGCGCTCGCGCTCGTCTCGCCGCTCGGGGCCGTCTCCTACGGCTTCACCGACACGCTGAAGTGGAAGGCGATGTCGCGCGCCGCGCTCGTCGCGGCGGCGCCGGAGACGTCGCTCCGGAACGCGCTCGGCTACGGCTTCGCCGTGGACGGGGCCGGGAAGAAGGGGTTCGTGACGCGCGGGATGAAGGCCCGGACCGGGGCGAACGCCTCCTCCGCGCTCCGAGCGCTCGAGCGCTCGGTCGACGGGCTCCTCTCGGCCCCGCCGCTCCGGAAGCACCTCGCCGGGACGACGGTGCCGCTCCTCGTGGCGACCGGCGCGGATGACCCGCTCGCGCCGCCGCGCGACGTGGAGGCGATCCTCGAGGCGCGCCCCGACGCGCGGTACGCGGAGCTGGCCGGCGTCGGCCACTACGCGCCGCTCGAGGCGCCGAAGGCGGTGGCGAAGCTCCTCGCGGAGCTCGCGAAGAAGATCTGAGGGGCGCGCCCCTCAGGGCGAGGCGAGGACGCGCGCGAGCCAGGCGCGGAAGCGCGCGAGCGTCGCGGGCGACGGGGCCTCGTGGCCGGCTTCGTCCTCCACGGCGAGCTCCACCTCCGCCCCCGCCGCGCGGAGCGCCGCGACGGCCTGCTCCGTCAGCTCGAACGGGGTGTTGCGGTCCTTCGCGCCGTGGAAGACGAAGAGGCGGATGCCCCGGAAGCGCGCGGCGACGGCCGGGTCGAGGAGGTTCGGGTGGTCTCGCGTCCCGGTCCAGCGGTTCGCGAGGTCGGGGTGGCCGGAGAAGACGGCGAGCGCGCGGAAGCGCTCCGGCGCGTCGAGGAACTTCCGGTAGACGCCGTAGCCGCCCATCGAAAAGCCGGCGAGGACGACGCGCGCGGGGTCCGCTCCCGTCGCCGCGAGGGCGTCGTCGAGCGCCTCGTCGACGTCGGCGAGGGCCTCCGCCCTCGCCCAGGCGTGCGAGGCGCCGCGGCCGCGAGGCGCCACGTCGACCGTCGCGCCGCCGGAGTAGTCGGGCGCGGAGAAGAGGGCCCGCTCGTCGGAGCCGCTGCCGTGGAGCCAGAGGAGGAGCGGGCGTTTCGCCCCCGCCTCACCGCCCTTCGGGACGCGGAGGGCGTAGGGCTGGAGCGTCCCGTCGCGGCGCGAGCGGAAGGCGCGGCGGAAGGCGCCCGTCCGGCCCGCGAGCGGGTCCTCTCCCGCCTCGGCGCGCCGTAAGAGCGATGCGGCCTCCTCGAGGGCGAGGCGCTCGCGCCCCGCCGCTTCGTAGCGCGGGAGGGCGCGGAGCGCGGTCTCGGCCTCGGTGACGAGGAGCTCGATCGTCGCCTTCGCCCCGGGCGAGATTGCCGGCGCGAGGCGGGCGAGGGCCACGAGCGTCCCTTCGGCCGTCCTCACCCGGACCGTCGCGGCGTCGTCGGCGCCCGGCCCGCCGACGACGGTCGCCCGGAGCGGCTCGCCGGCGCGGAGGTGGCCGACCGGCAGAGTCACGAACGTCGCGCCTCGGGGTGCGGAGCGCGGTGCCTCGAACGTGAGCGGCGCCGAGAGGCGCGGCTTCCCCTCGCTGTCGACGAAGCGGTCGGGGACGAGGAGGTGGACGTTCTTCTCCCGCGCGCCGACCGCGCGGACGACGGCGAGGTTGAAGCCGATCGCGGGCGAGAGCCACGGGTGAAGCGGGGCGACGTCGGACCACGGGAGGAGGAGCTCGAAGCCGAGTCGCCCGTTCTTCGCCGCCGTGGCCGCCTGCGCCGCGGGAGAGAGCGGGACGAAGACGCGGTCGGGGCCCCGGTACCACGCGACGCGACGCGTCCACTCCATCGCGGGGCGGTCGACGGCCGAGACCGCGACGACCGTGAACTCGGTGCTCGGCGCGCCGTCGGGGCGCGGGAGCGCGAGGACGAGGTGGAAGCCGTCGCCGTTCTGGAAGGCCCGGTCGCGGAAGGAGAGCGCCTCTCCGGGCGATTCGACGTGGAGCCAGAGGAAGCCGGCGCCGTACGCGAGGCGGAAGGTGGCCTCGGTCGCCGGGTTTTCCGCGGCGCTCCGCTCGGGCGGCGGGAGGGGGCGGGCCGGGAGCGCGGCGAGGCTCTCGTCGAGGAGGCCGTCGATGCGCGGCGCCTCCGCGAGGAACGGGACCGGAGCGGCGAGCGCCGCCGGGGCCTCCGCCGCCGCCCGCCCCCCGGCTGCGGCGAGAAGGACGAGGGCGGCGAGGGCGCGACGCATCACGCCGGAGGGAGCCAGTCCTCCGGGACGCGGCCGAGGAGCGCCTTGCGCTGGGCGCGGAAGAGGCGGCGGAGCCCCTTCTTCCCGACGACGAGCATCTCGCGGAGGCGCCGGTCGTCGAACGGCTCGCGCTCGGCCGTCCCCTGCACCTCGACGTAGCGGCCGGTGGAGGTGCCGACGACGTTCAGGTCGACCCAGGCCGTCGAGTCCTCGGAGTAGTCGAGGTCGAGGGCGACGACCCCCTCGGGGCGCTCGGGGTCGGGGAGAACACCGACGGAGATCGCGGCGACCGCCTCGCGGAAGGGGCGCGGCCGCTTGAGCGCGCTCTTCTTCCGGAGGCTCTCGAGCGCGAGGGCGAGCGCGACCCAGGCGCCCGTCACCGACGCGCAGCGGGTGCCGGCGTCGGCGACGAGGACGTCGCAGTCGAGCGTGACGGTGTGCTCGGGGAACGTCGTCCGGTCGGCGACGCCGCGGAGGGCTCGCCCGATCAGGCGCTGGATCTCGAGCGTCCGCCCCGCCTGCTTCCCCTTCGCCGCCTCGCGCGGCGTCCTCTCGAGCGTGGCGCGCGGGAGCATCCCGTACTCGGCGGTGATCCACCCCTCGCCCGAGTCGCGCAGGAACGGCGGGATCTTCTGCTCGAGCGTCGCGGCGATCAGGACCTTCGTCCGGCCCTGGGTGATGAGGCACGAGCCCTCGGCGTGCGGCACGACGCCGACCTCGAGGGAGACGGGGCGGAGCTGGAGGGGGGTGCGGCCGTCGGGGCGAGACATCGCCCGGAGCT
>JAGOBQ010000510.1 GCA_017999215.1 Thermoanaerobaculia bacterium | reverse complement strand
GGAACGCCTCGAGCGTCAGCAGATGCACGGGGATCGCGTCGCTCGAGAAGGCGTCGAGGACGAGGACGTCGTATCGCTGAGGGGGTTCGCGCTCGAGCGAGAGCCGGGCGTCGCCCAGTACGACCTCTCTCTTCCCGCCGGGGTCCGAGAGGTAGGTGAAGATGGGCCGCGCGCCGGTCGAGAGGGCGATGACCTCGGGGTTTATCTCGTAGAAGCGGTAGACGTCCTGCGGGCGCGCCCAGGCGCCGAGCGTGCCGACTCCGAGGCCGACGACCCCGACCCGAATCCCGCGGCCTTCGTCGCCCCCGTCGGTCACGGCGCTCCGGATCGCGAGCCCCACACCGCTCGACAGGCCATAGTAGGTCGTCGGATGGCGGCGGACGCCGGGTGCGTCCACCTGCTCGCCGTGGATGATGCGTCCGTGGAAGAGGCGGAAGAACCTCTCTCCGGGCCGTTTGGGAACGTCTCCGGTCTCGACGACGAACCAGCCGTAGAAGTTCCGCGACGAAAGGACCGTCCCGGACCGGTCGGCGAAGAGCGACCAGCCGAGCCCCGTCCCGGCGCCCGCGAAGACGATCGCAGAAGCGGCGAGTGTCGCGCGGCGGCGGCCCGGCGTCCCGAAGAGCCGCGCCGGCGCGTCGCGGAAGACGGAGGCGAGGAGCAGGACGATGCCGAGGTAGGCCGCGATCGGAAGCTCCCAAAGCCCGGGGAAGAGAGCGGGAGCCACCACGGCGACGATAAAGCCGCCGAGCGCGCCGCCGACGGAGATGACGAGGTAGTACGCGGTCAGGCGGGACGCGGGGGGGGCGATCGCGGCGAGCTCGCCGTGGCAGAACATGCAGAGCGAGAGGAGGAAGACGAGGAGCGTCCCGACCTGGATCTCGAGGGCGACGTGCGATCCGCTGGCGAGGAGGGCCGCCGTCCCGATCGTGCTGCCGAGCAGGAGCACGCCCCAGATGCCTCTCCGGTAGCGCCGCGACCGGCCGAAGGACGCGATGAAGGTCCCGAGGTAGATCGCGAGCGGCACGACCCAGAGGAAGGGGATCGGCGCCACGTCGAGGGTGAGCTGGTTCGTGACCGCGAGCAGAGCGAGCGAGGCGGTCGCCGAGAGGACGAGCCACCAGCCCGGGCCGGAGCCGGTCCGCCCCCGAGGTTCCGATTCGACCTCGCGCAGGTCTTCCCGCGCCGCCATCGGCGCCGCCTGGTCCACTCTCGACCGCGCGAGGGCCGCCCCTGCCACGAGGGCTCCATAGACCACGAAGCCGCTCGCCCAGAGCCACGCCTGCGTCGGGACGTCGAATCGCGGCTCGACGAGAAGCGGGTAGGAGAGGAGCCCCAGGAGCGACCCGACGTTCGAGACGGCGTAGAGCGGATAGGGCGAGCGGCCGGGCGCGAGCCGGACGAACCAGGCCTGGAGCAGCGGACTGGTCGTCGCGAGCGTCAGGTACGGAAGGCCGGCGGAGATCGCGAGCAGGGCGAGCAGCCAGGGGAGCGGCGCGTCGTCGGGGGCCGGCTTCCAGGTCGGTCCGGGCGTGAGCGGGGAAGGCCAGGCGACGGCGGCCGACGCGAGGCCGGCGACGGCGAGCAGGACGAGACCGAGGTGAAGGGCGGCCTGCCCGCGCGACCCGAGCCGGGACGTGAGGCCGTGGGCATAGAGGTATCCCCCGACGAGGAGGACCTGGAAGAAGAGCATGCACGCCGTCCAGACCGAAGCCCCTCCGCCGAACCACGGCAGGAACCACTTCGCTACGAGCGGCTGAATCTGGAACAGAAGCGCGGAGCCGAGCCCGATTGCCGCCGGGATCAGGAGTCGTGCAACCACCCGGGGAGTGTAGTGGCTCCGCCACCCGGGAGAAGGGGAGGGCTCGATCGCCCGTTCCGGGGACCCGGCGGGGGGAGGGACTCCGGAGCGAGCCGGAGCACCCGGCAATGAGACAGGAGCCGGACGGCGCGGAATTCCGCACCATCCAAGCCCCGGTCGCGAACGGCCGATTGGCGGTCCCGGAGAGGCGGAATGGCCTCCGAACCGGTAGAATCCGCGGTCGGACGGCGCCACTGTTCCTGCCTGCGGCTTCCCCGCCGGGCGGTTCGAACGGGCGGTCTGGCAGGAGGATTCCAATGAAGAAATTCCGTGTGGTCCAGTGGGGCCTCGGCGCCATGGGCAGCGGCATGGCGCGCCTGATGCTCGAGAAGGACGGCCTCGAGCTCGTCGGCGGCATCGACATGAGGCCCGACTTCGTCGGGAAGGACCTCGGCGACGTCCTCGGCGCCGGGCGGAAGCTCGGCTTCGCCGTGACGAGCGACCCGGCGAGCGTCCTCGACGGGGCGAAGGTCGACCTCGTCGTCATCGCGACGACCTCCTGGACGAAGGAGCAGATGCCCGACCTGAAGAAGATCCTCTCGGCCGGGATCAACTGCATCTCCATCGCCGAGGAGATGTCGGCCCCCGAGGCGCAGAGCCCCGCGCTCGCCGAAGAGCTCGACGAGCTCGCGAAGAAGAACGGCGTCTCGATCCTCGGCACGGGCGTCAACCCCGGCTTCGTCCTCGACCTCCTCGTCGTCGCCTTCTCGGGCGTCTGCCACACGGTGGAGCGGATCGAGGCGAGCCGCGGGAACGACCTCCCTCCGTACGGTCCGACCGTCAGGAAGACGCAGGGCGTCGGGACGACCCCCGAGGGCTTCGCGGCGGGCGTGGCCGACGGCTCGATCGTCGGGCACGTCGGCTTCCCGGAGAGCATCCGGATGATCAGCGACGCCCTCGGCCTCGGCGTGACGCGGATCGAGGAGAGCCGCGAGGCGATCGTCAGCAAGGTCTACCGCGAGACGCCGCACGTGAAGGTGCAGCCGGGGATGGTCGCCGGCTGCGCGCACGTCGCCGTCGGCTACGCGAACGACAAGCCGGTCGTCAAGCTCGTCCACCCGCAGCAGATCCACCCGCACCTCGAGGGGCAGGGGACGGGCGACTACATCAACATCTACGGCAAGCCCGAGATCCACATGTCGACCGGCCCCGAGATCGCCGGCGGCATCGCGACGATGGGCGTCGCCGTGAACATGATCCCGCACGTCGTCGCGGCGACGCCGGGCCTGAAGAGCATGTGCGACCTGCCGGTGCCCGCCGCCCTCATGGGCGAGAGCGCGTACCGCCGCCGCGTCTGACCGTCCACGAGCCGATGGGGAGAGGGCCGGGTTCCCGGCCCTCTCCGGCCGCGCCGCGCGCGGCGGGGGAAGCATGAGAGTCGCGAAGGGGACCTGGGTCGAGATCGAGTCGATCGTCCTGAAACCCGAGGAGCGGGCCCCCGGTCTGCCCGAGGACACCGCGAAGACCCCGTACGTCCTGCGCCTCTCCGGCTTTCTCGAGGAGGAGGCCGAGGTCGGGCAGGAGGTCGCGGTGAAGAGCCTCGTCGGCCGGACGCACCACGGCGTCCTTCGGGCCGTGAACCCCTCCTACGACCACAGCTTCGGCGCGACGGTGCCGGAGCTCCTCCACATCGGGCTCCGGGAGGGCTGAGATGAAGGGCACGAGCTACGCCGCCGTCCTCTCCCGGAAGAACGAGGTCATGAAGGCGAGCCTCGGGATCGACTACGACACCTACGTCT
>JAGOBQ010000509.1 GCA_017999215.1 Thermoanaerobaculia bacterium | reverse complement strand
AGGCCGATGACGGCGACGATCGCCCCCATCGCGGCGGGCGGGAAGACGACCTCGAGCCAGCGGGTCCCGGCCACGCGGACGACCTGCGAGACGACGACGAAGAAGAGGCCGAACGCGATGAAGCCCCCCTGCGCCGCGGCGTAGCCCCCCAGCTCGGGGTGGGCGAGGACGGCGAAGACGGGGGCGATGAACGCGAAGCTCGAGCCGAGGTAGGCGGGCACCCTCCCGCGGCAGACGACGAGGTAGACGAGCGTCCCGATGCCGTTCAGGAGGAGCGACGTCGCGGGGTTGACCTTGAAGAGGAACGGCACGAGGACCGTGGCCCCGAACATCGCGAAGAGGTGCTGGAGCGAGAGAGGGAGCGTCTGGATCAGCGGGAGCCGTTCGTCGACGTCGATCGTCCGTCGCTCCATGGGCGTCCTCCTCGCGGGCCGGCCTTCCCCGGCGCAACCCTTCATTCTAGGCCAGAAGCGCCGGCCGGCCCGGCGCCGGCGGGCGCGTTCGGCGCTTCCCTCGGCCCGGCGCGCGGGACTACGATCACCGGATGACATTCGCGGGGCGCGGCTCCTCCGGGAGCCCCTCGGGACAGGCCTTTTCAACGAACGCCGTCGATCGCACAGCGCGCGCGGGAGCCCGTTCGGGCTCCGCCCTCGCGGAAGGGATCGTCTGATGCCCGTCGACCTCGACTACCTCGCCCCGTCCGCCGTGGAAGACGCCGTCGCGCTCCGGGCGAGCCGCCCCTCCGCGGCCTTCCTCCTCGGCGGGACCGACCTCCTCCCGCAGATGCGGAGCGGCCGGCGCGACCCCGAGACGCTCATCGACCTGAAGCGGATCGCCGAGCTCCACGAGATCCGCGAGAACGCGGACGGGGGGCTCTCGATCGGGGCCGCGGTCCCGCTCGCCGACGTCGAGACGCACCCGCTCGTTCTCGCGCGCTTCCCGCTCCTCGCCGAGTGCGCGAAGACCGTCGGGGCCTGGCCTCTCCGCCAGCGGGCGACGCTGGCCGGAAACGTCTGCAACGCCTCCCCGGCGGCCGACACGGCCGTGGCGCTCCTCGCGCTCGACGCCGTCGTGAACGTCGCCTCGACGACGGGGCGGCTCGCCATGGCGATCTCCGCGCTCTTCCTGGGGCCCGGCCAGACGGCGCTCATGCCGGGCGACCTCGTGACGGAGGTCGTCCTCCCCGGCTCCGCGGCGGGCTTCCGCGGGTCGTACCAGCGGCTCTCGCGCCGGAAGGGGATGGACCTCGCGACGGTCGGGGTTCTCGTGGGGAAGAGGGGCGGCGACGCGGCTTCGTGGCGTGTCGCGCTCGCGGCGGTCGCGCCGACCCCGCTCCGCGTCCGCGCCGCCGAGGAGCTCCTCGAGGCGAACGGGGCGGCGGCGGCGCGCGAGGCGGCGGAGATCGCCGTCGGGGCGTGCCGTCCGATCACCGACCTGCGCGGGAGCGCGGAATACCGCCGCGAGATGGTGGGCGTCCTCGTCCGCCGCGGCGTCGAGAGCCTCGGGTAGGGGGACGGAGATGAAGAAGACGATCACGCTCGAGGTGAACGGCGTCGCCGAGACGGCCGAGGTCGAGGTCGGACAGACGCTCCTCCGCTTCCTCCGCGACGGCCTCGACCTGACGGGGACGAAGGAAGGTTGCAACGAGGGGGAGTGCGGCTCCTGCATGGTCCTCCTCGACGGCCGCCCCGTGAACTCCTGTCTCGTCCTCGCCGTCGAGGCGGACGGCCGCTCGGTGACGACGGTCGAGGGGCTCTCGAAGGAGGGCCTCCTCCACCCGCTCCAGAAGGCGTTCCTCTCGCGGGCCGCGGTCCAGTGCGGCTTCTGCACGCCGGGAATGGTCGTGAGCGCCGCGGCGCTCCTCTGCGAGAACCCCGACCCGAGCGAGGACGACGTGAAGAAGGCCCTCGCCGGGAACCTCTGCCGCTGCACCGGCTACAGGCAGATCGTCGACGCCGTCCGGGAGGCCGCCTCGGAGATCCGGACCGAAGCCGCGGAGGAAGAGGCGGCCGAGCGCGAGGAGGTGACGGCGTGAGCGCCGCCCACGTCGTCGGGACCGACGTCCCCCGCGTCGACGGCCTCGAGAAGGTGACGGGCGCGGCGAAGTACACCGCCGACCTGAAGTTCCCGCGGCTCCTCCACGTCGCCGTCGTGAGGTCGCCCTGGCCGCACGCCCGCGTCCTCGACGTGAGGACCGACCGCGCCGCGAGGATGCCGGGAGTGCGGGCCGTCGTCTCCGGGCGCGACTTCCCGCTCCACACCGGCATCTACCTGAAGGACCAGACGGTCTTCGCGACGGACCGCGTCCGCTTCGTCGGCGACCCGGTCGCCGCCGTCGCGGCCGAGACGCCGGAGCTCGCCGCCGAGGCGGCCGCGCAGGTCCACGTCGAGTACGAGCCGCTTCCGCCGATCTTCGACGTCGAGGAGGGGATCGCCGAGGGGGCGCCGCTCGTCCATCCCGACCTCGGAAGCTACGAGGTCGTCCCGTGGATCCGCCCGAAGGCGGGGACGAACGTCTGCAACCACCTGAAGATCCGGAAGGGCGACTACGCCGGGGCGCTGAAGTCCTCGTGGAAGGTCTTCGAGAACGTCTTCCGCGTCCCGCAGGTGCAGCACGTCCCGATGGAGCCGCACGTCTCCGTCGCGCGCGTCGACCTCGCCGGGAAGGTCGAGGTCCACTCCTCGGCGCAGAGCCCGTTCACGGTGCGCCACCTCCTCGCGCACTGCTTCGGCCTGCCCCACGGCGACGTGCGGGTCCACGTGCCCTACGTCGGGGGCGGCTTCGGCGGAAAGGCGGGGATCAACCTCGAGCCGATCGCCGTCGCGCTCGCCATGCGCTGCCGCGGACGGTGGGTCCGCCTCATGGTCGACCGGCACGAGGAGTTCTTCGCGACCGTCGTCCGCCAGGGACTCACCGCGACGATGGTCACCGGCGTCGACCGGGCCGGGAAGGTGCAGGCCCAGAAGATGCACTACCTCTGGAACTGCGGCGGGTACGGCGGCTACGGCGTGAACATCGTCCGGTCGGCGGGCTACACCTGCGGCGGCGCGTACGAGTTCCCGAACGTCGAGGGCGACTCCATCGGCGTCTACACGAACCGCCCGGTCGGGAGCGCCTACCGTGGCTTCGGGATGCAGGAGATCCACTGGGCGCTCGAGCAGCAGATGGACAGGGTCGCCGTCGAGCTCGGGATCGACCCGGCCGAGTTCCGGCTGATGAACTGCCTCGGCGCGGGGAAGTCGACCGTGACCGGCCAGGTCCTCGACGAGCACGCGGGGCGCGTCGACCTCTGCATCCGGAACGTGGCGAAGGCGATCGGCTTCGATCCGGGACGGGAGCGGACGCCGTATCGAGGGAAGGGGATCGCCTGCGCGGTGAAGGCCCCCGCGATGCCGAACGACGCCGCCTCCTCGGTCGTGATGAAGTTCGCCGAGGACGCGACGCTGGAGATCCTCATCTCGGGCATCGACTACGGGCAGGGGCTGATGACCGTCGTCGCGCAGTTCGCGTCGGAGGCGCTCGACCTCCCCGTGGAGAAGATCCGCGTGAAGGGGTGCCCCGACACCGACCTCTCGCCGTACGACTGGCAGACGGTCGCCTCGCGGC
>JAGOBQ010000508.1 GCA_017999215.1 Thermoanaerobaculia bacterium | reverse complement strand
GCGCATCACCGAACTCGAAGGCTGACCGGTGCTCAGCGAACCACTCTTGGATCGCGGCCTCGCCAGAGTGCCCGAACGGCGGATTGCCCAGGTCATGGAGCAGACATGCCGTCGCGACGATGAAGGCGGCATCCTCTGGATTCACGGAACGCTCGAGGTGCTTGTCGAGGAGATTCCGCATCGCCGTTGACGCCAGCGATCGACCGAGTGCTGCGACTTCGACAGAGTGGGTGAGGCGCGTCCGTACGTAGTCTGATGGCTCGATCGGGAACGCCTGCGTCTTGTCCTGAAGGCGTCGAAATGCTGAGGAGAAGACGACGCGCTCGTAGTCACGCTCAAACGGCGACCGACGATCCTCGTCCTCGTCGCGAAGGAAGGAGAGCTGCGACCCTCGCAGCCTCGTCGTCGAACTCAGCTTCGACCAATCCACGTCCCCTCCGCTCCGCTCCCGGAGTGGCGCCACACTCTTCGTACGCCGCCGTTGGACGCGAATCGGTGCGCGTCCTCTCGCGCTCCGCATCGTTCCTTGTGCGCGACGCCTGGAGCATACCTGACTGCGCGGCGCATCCTCCCGACGACATCGTCTCGACGAGAGCATCGGCGCGCACATGCGCGAGAGAGCCGCTACCGCACCACTGATCCAGAGCTGCCGCGAGATGATCCTCTTCGAGTCGATGCGCGGAGACGCGGTCGCAGAATCTCGCGGCGGTCATTTCTTCGCGTTCGACACCCTGGCCTGTAGTACTTTTCGGTAGCTCGCGCAGCCTTGGTATGGGAGGAGCGTCCAGATGGCGTTGCCCTCTCGTGGAGTTGAGATGAGTGAGCGATGTGCTGGCGCTTGGCCCACGATCCACCGCTTTTCTCCCTGCCCGACGAAGGCGTCACACGTGCGCCTGACGGTGGCCATGAACGCCTCCGCCCTCCTCGTCCTCATCCTCGGAGGGCTGGGCGCACCCGCGCAGACCTGCCCCGACGGCGGCTTCCTGCCTCAGCCGACGAGCTGCCCTACCACCTACTGCCGGCCGGACGGCAGCGGACTACCCGCTGCGTGGTACTCGCCTTCTGGCGCTGGAAGCCGGACGTGGCAGATGCGCCGAGCGACGAGGAGTCCGAACTCGAACGCGTATCCCGTCCTGCCCACGGGCAGCTACCCCGGGTGTCGATTCTCGTTCCCGGGGAACAGCCCGGCAGGGTCGGCCACGCTCCGGGTGGTCGGACGCCGGGTCTTCGTCGACTACGACGCTCCGAACTACTACTGCTTCGATGACGGAGCATGGCCCATCGGCTACTGCAACCTTGGGGGCGACATCGCAGGCACGGCGAACAGACTCGTTCTGTATGTGAATGACTGGGTCGAGAAGGAGACCTGGATCTACTTCGACTACGGGACCTGGGATACGGGCTATGACCTGCCGTGCCCTGGCGCGACCCCGATCAAGCTGGAGGCGGAGGTTCGGTACGTTCGATCGGGCACGACCTCGACGCCCTACTCGAGTGGTCCGCAGTTCTTTCAGCTGGCAGCACCCTGCGGCACCCCCGACCGCGGCTCCTGCCCCGCTGGCGGTGACGGCCACGCCGCCGGAACCGGCGTCGGCCTCCCGATCAACGTCGGCTCCGGCGATGTCTCCGCGACGATCCCGCTCTTCACCATCAAACAGTCCCCCCTCTCGCTCGCCTTCGACCTGACGTACCACTCGAGCGCCCTCTCCTACACCGGCATCTCTGTCCCCGAACCGCTCGGGAAGGGCTGGACTCATCCCTACAACCAGCTCCTCGTCCCGATTCCCTCCACGAACCGCCTCTACCACTACACCGCCGACGGCCAGGAGCATGAGTACACCGCGAGCGGCTCCGTCTGGACCGCGACACGCCCGGCCGAGCTACGCGGCACGGTGACCGTTGACGCCGGGACGAGCGAGTACCGCCTGACGGACCTCGCGGGCACCGTCACATCCTTCGATCAAGCGACCGGGCGCTGGAAGTCGACCCGTGACCGGTGGGGAAACGCGATTTCCGGCACTTACACATTGGGCAGCCTCACCACCCTCACGGACAGCGCAGGGCGGCAGCTCGCCCTCGCGTACTCCTCAGGCCGCCTCCAGTCGATCACCGTCCCCGATTCGCCGAATCGCGTCTGGACGTTCTCCTCCAGCGGTACGCCCGCACTCCTCTACTCCATTCGGGATCCCTTCCATGCCTCCGGCAACCCCTGGCGCTCTCTCGCCTATGACGGCGGAAACCGTCTCGCCGCGATCAGCGATGACGCGCCGAAGCTCCTCGAGGGGCACACGTACGACACGCAGGGTCGCGGGAAGACCTCGTACGCCGAAGGGGGGCAGAAGGACTACGTCCTCGTCGAGTACGACGTTCCCCTCCCCGGGCAGCGACGAGTCACCCATCGGATCGACGCCGCGACTTCGCAGGTCTCCGTCTTCTCGGTCGTCTACCAGGGCGGGAGATGGCTCCCCGAGCGTATCGATGGGCCCTGCAGCAGCTGCGGCGGCGCCTCTGGCGACTCGCAGGTCTTCACCTACCTCGCCGACAACCGCGTCGAGACCGTCACGGACGGCCGCGGCACGCTCACTCGCTTTGGGTACGACACGAACGGCAACCTCACCTCGATGATCGAGGCCGAGGGGACGGGTCTCGCGCGAACGACGACGTGGCTCTTTGACTACGCGGCGTGGCCGTCCTTCTGGACGACGAAGGCTGAGCCCTCGGTCGTCTCCGGCACGCGGTCGACGACGCGAGGATGGACCGCGGGCGAGACCGTCTTGACGATCACGGATACCGGCGCGATCCCCGGCGTCGGCACGCAGACCTACACCTCCACGCAGACCTTCGACGCAAGGCACCGCCTCCTCTCTGTAAACGGCCCCCGGGCCGGGACCATAGACGTCACCAGCTACGGGTACTTCGCCGACACGCCCGTCTCGGCGGACACCGGTCGCCTCCACACCGTCACAGACCCGGTCGGCCTCGTGACAACCTTCGAGAACTACGACGTCTATGGCACCGCCCGGAAGACGACCGATCCGAACGGCGTCATCACGGAGCTCGTCACCGACCCTCGAGGACGAGCGACCAGCCGCACCGTCAAGGCTGTCGCGGGCGATCCGGAGCCGGCCGACTATGTCACGGGCTACACGTACGACACGCGCGACCGCCTGACCCGGATGACCCATCCGCGCGGGAACGCTGTCGCCTATGTCTACGAGGACGGCACGAACCGCCTCACCGAGACCATCCGCCTCGACTCTGCCGGGCTTCAACAGGAGCGCCTGCTTCTCACCCTGAACGATATCGGCGCGAAGACACGCGAGGAGGCGCAGGTCTGTAGCGCCGCGGCCCCCGTGTGCCCCTCGTGGACGACGCGCCGGAGCGAGAAGTACACCTACGACACGAAGAACCGCCTTTCGCAGATCCTCTTCCCCATTCCCCTGCCGGCCGACTCGAAGACCATCGCTTACGCCTACGACGGCGGAGGGCTCCTCTCATCCGTCAAAGACGAGCGCCACATCGACCCCAACACGATCTACACCTATGACGCCCTCGGTCGCCTGTCGACCGTGACCCAGAAGATGCCGCTGGCGAGTAAGCCGGATGTGAGC
>JAGOBQ010000507.1 GCA_017999215.1 Thermoanaerobaculia bacterium | reverse complement strand
CGGCTCTTCCGCCCGCCGGCTCGGCGGGCGCGCGTAGGGTTCGACCCGGCCCCTGCCCACCTCGAGGCGGCGGCAGAAGTCTGTCGCGTCGTCGGAGGGCTCCCGCTGGCGATCGAGGTCGCCGCCGGGTGGGTCCACGCGCTTCCGCCGGGCGAGGTCGCAGCGCAGCTCGCGCGGGGACCGGGGCTTCTCTCGCTCCCCGTGCGCTCCGACCTCGGGGCTCCCCCGGTACGCAGGGTCTTCGACGAGGCCGTCGCCCGGCTCGACCCGGAGGAGCGTCGGGTCCTGCGCGCCCTCTCCGCCTTTGCGGGCGGGATGACCTGGGAGGCGGCGATCGAAGTGGGGCGAGCGAGAGCCGGGACGATCCGCGCGCTGGCGGACAGGTCGTTCCTTCGGCTGGAGGGGTCGTCGGGCCGCTACGCGCTCCACGAGGTGCTCCGGGCGTTCGCGGCCGAGGAGCTGGCGGCGACGAAGGACGAGGAGACGGAGGTCCTGGGGCGTCACTCGGCCTTCTTCTCGTCCTTCCTCCGGCGGCTCTCGGGGGCTCTCGCGGAGCGGGCCGAGAAGGAGGCGCGCGAGTCGCTCGCCTCCGAGCTCGAGAACGTGCGCGCGGCGTGGACCCGAGCCATCCGGGCCGCCGACACGGGGTTCCTCTCCGCGGCTCTCGGCCCGCTCGCCTCCGCGCACCGGACCTGGGGGAGCTGGCTGGAGGGGGAGGCGCTCGCGGACGAAGCCGTGCGCGGAGGGATGGGTGCGGCGGCGCTCGTCGTCCGGGCCTCCTTCCGTCTCCGGCTCGGGAGCCTCGACGCGGCCGAGGCGGACCTGCGGGAGGCGCTGGAGCTCGTCTCCCCGGAAGAGGACGCGCTCCGGGCCGAGGCCCTCTTGCACGTCGGGCACGCGGAGCTCATGAGGGGCCGTTTCGCAGAAGCGCACGCCGCGCTCGAGGAGTGCATCGCCCTCGCGCGGGCGCAGGGGCGCCGCCGGATTCTCGCCGAGGCGCTCGGCCGCCTCGGGCGCGCCGTCCTCGACGAGGGACGCCACGAGGAAGCGAGGGGCCCTTTCGAGGAAAGCCTCTCGGTCGCGAGGGAGCTGGGGAACACGACCGCGGTCCTCTTCGCGACGAACCAGCTCGGCCTCGTCGAGTATTTCGCCGGGGACCTCGACGACGCCGAGCGGCGGCTCTCCTCGGCCGTCGCGCTCGCCCGCGCCGAAGGGAATCGCCTCGGCGAGGTGATGGCGCTTCAGGGACTCGGCTTCGTCGCGGAGGATCGGGGGGAGCTCGACGTCGCGGCGGCGGCCTACCGCGAAGGACTCGCCGCGGCGCGAGGGAACGGCGACCGGTACGGAGCAGCCCGCTGCCTCATGCTCCTGGGCGAGGTGGAACGCAAGAAGGGAGCGGACGTCGCCGCCCACGAGCTCTACGAGGAGGCCCTGGACGTCGCCCGGTCCGTGGGGAGCGCCTACCTGGCGGGCCTCCTGGACGGGAACCTCGCCTACCTGGCGGCGGCGAACGGGCGCCCGCGCGAGGCGGTCCGCCACGCCCGGAGCGCCCTCTCCGCGTTCGAGCGGACAGGCTCGGTCACGGTCGGTCTCCCCGCCCTCGTCGCGCTCGCGGAAGTCGATGCGTCCCGGGGCCAGGTCCGCCGGGCCCTCGCGCTCCTCGGGCACGTCCTGGGGCATTCGGGGAACCGGCAGGACCACCGCGTCGAGGTGGAGCGGGTCCTCGCACGGATTCGCCGCGACCATCCCCGCCTCGACGTCGAGGCGGGGCTCGCCGCGGGCGGACGGCGCCGGTTCGAGGAGCTGGCGCGAGCGGCGCTCGAAGAGCCGGCGACGGTCCTGCGGAAACCGAGGCCGGGAGGGAGAGCCCGCCGGGCCGGGTGAACCAGCTACCGGCCGTCCCGGTGCGCGAGTCGACGCCCGCCGCTCGCGCGCGCCTCCTCGGGAGGGGCCACGGGGCCGAACTCCTCGAGGCGGTAGAATTGCCGCCGTTCGAAGACGAACGTCCACAGACATTGAGCATCCCAAACTCAGGAGGAACCCCATGATCAGCAAGTCCGCGCCGACGGCGCGGGGGGCGAAGTACGTCTACTCATTCGGCGGCGGGTCCGCCGAGGGCGACGGCAGCCAGAAGAACCTCCTCGGCGGCAAGGGCGCGAACCTCGCCGAGATGGCGCGGATCGGCCTTCCGGTCCCCCCCGGGTTCACGATCACGACGGAGGTCTGCACGCACTTCTACGCGAACGGCCGGAGCTACCCGAAGGGGCTCGAGGCCGAGGTCGCCCGGCACCTCGCCGGCGTCGAGAAGAAGCTCGGCAAGAAGTTCGGCGACCCGAAGAACCCGCTCCTCGTCTCCGTCCGCTCGGGCGCGCGCGCCTCGATGCCGGGGATGATGGACACGATCCTGAACCTCGGCCTGAACGACGTGACGGTCGAGGGGCTCGCGACGGCCTCGGGCAACCCGCGCTTCGCGTGGGACTGCTACCGCCGCTTCGTCGCGATGTACGGCGACGTCGTCCTCGACCTGAAGCCGGTCGGCAAGCACGAACGCGATCCGTTCGAGCTGATCCTCGAGGCGAAGAAGGAGAAGTTCGGCGTCCACCTCGACACCGAGCTGACCGTCGAGGCGCTGAAGGAGCTCGTCGGCGAGTTCAAGAAGGCGATCCAGTCGAAGACGGGCCACGACTTCCCCGAAGACCCCATGAAGCAGCTCTGGGGCGCCGTCGGGGCGGTCTTCTCCTCCTGGATGAACGAGCGGGCGATCGTCTACCGCCAGCTCAACTCGATCCCGGAGAGCTGGGGGACGGCCGTCAACGTCCAGTCGATGGTCTTCGGCAACCTGGGCGAGGACTGCGGCACGGGCGTCGCCTTCACGCGCGACCCGGCCACGGGCGAGAACCTCTTCTACGGCGAGTACCTCATCAACGCCCAGGGCGAGGACGTCGTCGCCGGCATCCGGACGCCCCAGAAGATCGCGACGCTCCAGCAGGCGATGCCGAAGGTCTACGACCAGCTCATGGGCATCCGCGCGAAGCTCGAGAAGCACTACCGCGACATGCAGGACGTGGAGTTCACGGTGGAGCGCGGCCGGCTCTTCATGCTGCAGACGCGCACCGGCAAGCGGACCGGCTTCGCCGAGGTGCGGATCGCCGTCGAGATGGAGCGCGAGAAGCTCATCTCGCCCGAGGAGGCGATCCTCCGCGTCAACCCCGACTCGCTGAACCAGCTCCTCCGCCCGGTCTTCGACCCGAACGCGAAGAAGGCCGCCGTCGCCGAGGGGCAGCTCCTCGCGAAGGGGCTGAACGCCGGACCCGGCGCCGCGACGGGACGCGTCGTCTTCTCCGCCCAGGACGCCTTCGAATGGGCGAAGAAGGGGGAGAAGGTCCTCCTCGTCCGCGAGGAGACGAGCCCCGAGGACATCAAGGGGATGAACGCGGCCGAGGGGATCCTGACGGCCCGCGGCGGCATGACCTCTCACGCGGCGCTCGTCGCGCGGCAGATGGGGAAGGTCTGCATCGTCGGCTGCGAGTCGCTCCGGATCGACTACGCCCAGCCCTGCCTGACCGGCCGGGGCGACGCGAAGACCCGCGTCGTGGTGGCGGGCGGCTGGGCCTC
>JAGOBQ010000506.1 GCA_017999215.1 Thermoanaerobaculia bacterium | reverse complement strand
CGCCCGACGACACCGCCGGCCGCCTCGACATCTACCGGATCGGCTATAGGCTCACGACGACGCCCGCCGACGCGGCCGACATCTCCGATAGTGATCTCCGGCCCGCGTCACGGAAGAACACCGCGGACCGGCCGTAGGGGGTCCCGGGCCTCAGTCCATCTGCCGCCGGAGGAACGTCGGGATGTCGAAGATGTCGTCCTTCGGGCTCCGGGCCTGGACGAGGTTGACGCCGTAGCCGGAGTCCTCGGGGATCGCCTCCTCCGAGAGGGGGAGGCGCGTCCGCTCGATGGGCTTCTCCGCGGCGCGCCGGGCCGCGACGGGGGCGTCGAAGCCGGTCGCGATGACGCTCACCTTCACCTGGTCCTTCATCGCGCCGTCCTGGACGAGGCCGAAGATGATGTTCGCGTCGTCGTCGGCCGCCTGCTGGACGATCTGGCACGCCTCGTTGAACTCGGCGAGCGTCAGGTCCTCGCCGCCCGTGACGTTGATGAGGATCGCGCGGGCGCCCTGGATCGACTGCTCCTCGAGGAGCGGGTTCGAGATCGCCTTCTGGGCCGCCTCGACGGCGCGGTGCTCGCCCGTCGCGGTGCCGGTCCCCATGAGGGCCATCCCCATGTTCTCCATGACCGTCTTCACGTCGGCGAAGTCGACGTTCACGTAGCCGGGAACGGTGATCAGGTCGCTGATCCCCTGTACCGCCTGCCGGAGGACGTCGTCGGCGATGCGGAACGCCTCCCAGGCCGTGATGTTCCGCTCGACGAAGGCGTAGAGCCGCTCGTTCGGGATCGTGATGAGCGTGTCGACGTACTCGCGCAGCTCGGCGATCCCCGCCTCGGCGAAGCGGCTCTTGCGCTGCCCCTCGAAGGAGAACGGCTTGGAGACGATCGCCACGACGAGGGCCCCCGCTTCCGAGGCGATCTTCGCGACGACGGGCGCGGCGCCCGTGCCGGTGCCGCCGCCCATGCCGGCGGTGACGAAGACCATGTCGGAGCCGGCGAGCGCCTCGGCGATCTTCTCGGCGTCCTCGAGGGCGGCGGTTCGGCCGATCTCGGGGTTCGAGCCGGCCCCCATCCCCTTCGAGGTCGCCATGCCGAGCTGGATCTTCTGCGCGGCGCGGTTCACCCGCAGGACCTGGAGGTCGGTGTTCGCGGCGATGAACTCCACGCCGCGGATGCCGGCCTGGATCATGCGGTTCACAGCGTTGCCGCCGCCGCCGCCGACCCCCACGACCTTGATCCGCGCCGGGGTCAGGATCTCCTCGCCCATCGTGATCGAAGGCGCCGTGCTCCCCTCGTCCTCGAAAAGAATCATCTCTTCCTCCAGGTCCCTTCAGATGGCCGACGCCGGGGTGAACATCTTCCCCAGCGAGTTCTTCAGCTTCGACAGGAGCCCCGCGGGCGCCGAGGGGCGTCCCTTCGGCGAGGCGGCCCCGCCGCGTCCGACGAGGAGAAGTCCCGCCACGCACGCCCACTCCGGCCCGTTGATGACGTCGACAAGGCCTCCGAGCCCGCGGGGGACGCCGATCCGGACCGGGACGCCGAGCACCTGCTCGGCCTCGTCGGTCATCCCGTCGAGCGCGGCGCCGCCGCCCGTCAGGACGAGGCCGGCGCGCAGCTCCTGCGGCGGGATGTCGGTCGTCGCCTCGCGCCAGAGGACCTCGAAGAGCTCGCGGGCGCGCGCCTCGAGGATCTCCGCCATGTAGCTCCGCGCGACCGGGTGGACCTCTCGTCCGCCGGTCCGCGGCACGTCGACCGTCTCGTCGGCGGGCGCGAGGCCCGCCACGGCGGCGCCGTACTTCTTCTTGAGCCGCTCGGCGTCGGGGACGGGCGTCTTCAGGAGGACGGCGAGGTCGCTCGTGAAGAGGTCGCCGCCGATCGGGATGACGGCGGTGTGCGCGAGCGCCCCCTGCCGCCAGACGGCGATCTCGGTCGTCCCGCCGCCGATGTCGGCGAGGACGACGCCGTGGTCCTTCTCGTCGGGCGTCAGGACCGACTCGCTCGCCGCGAGCGGCTCGAGGATCATCTCCGTCACGGAGACCCCGGCGCCGTTGACGCACTTCAGGAGGTTCTGCGTCGTGGCGACCGGGACGGTGACGACGTGGACGTCGGCCTCGAGGCGGCTCCCCACCATGCCGAGCGGGTCGGCGACGCCGTCCTGACCGTCGACGACGAACTGGCGCTGGAGGACGGCGAGGATCTCGTAGTCGGAGGGGATCGGACAGGAGCGGGCGGCGTCGAGGGCGCGGTTGATGTCCTCGCGCGAGATCTCGCGGTTGCGCGCGGCGACCGCGACGACCTGCCGGCTGTTGAACGACCTCACGACGGGGCCGGCGACGCCGACGACGGCGCGCTCGATCTGGACGCCCGCCATGATCTCGGCTTCCTCGGTGGCGCGCTTGATCGCCTCGATCGTGGCCGGGACGTCGATGATCGCCCCCTTGCGGGTCCCCTTGTGGGTGGCGATCCCCTTGCCGACGACGTCGACGCGCCCCTCGCTCCCGGTCTCGGCGATGAGCGCGCAGACCTTCGAGGATCCGATGTCGAGGCTGACGAGATACGGGCTGGTCTTCGGCACGAGTCCTTTCCTCAGGTGTCGCTCCGGGCCGCTTCGGGGCCCGGGGCCTTCAGGACGATCCGGTTCTCGAACCTCAGGTCGACCTCCCGCGGGAGGAGGCCGTGACGCGAGAGCTCGGGGGCGAGGGCGAGGAACGCGCGCCAACGGGCGAAGGCCCGTCCCGGCGCGAGGGCGTCGTCGCCGAGGAGGAGCTTCAGGCGCGCCGGGGCGTCGACGACGGCGAACCCGTCGGGAAGGACGACGATCTCGGAGACGCGAGCGTGGAGCTCCGGGTCCTCCGCGGCGAGGCGGGCGAGGAGGCGCGCGCCGCGCGCGACCGCCTCGTCCGGCGACGCGCCGCCCGAGGGGTCGAGGACGACGAAGCGGGGGGCCCCCGCTCCGCCCGTGAAGGCCGCGAGCCAGAGCCCCTTCTGGTCGACGGTCCAGAGCTCGCCGTCCCGCCGGGCGAGGGCGACCGGCGCCCGCGGCTCGACCTGGAGGGCGACGGTGTCGGGAACCACGCGGCGGGCCGCGGCCCGCGCCACCCAGGGGCGGGCCGAGAGGTCGGCGATCGCCGCCTCGAGGTCGACGGAAAAGAGGGGCCGGCCGATCCAAGGGTCGGAGAGCGCTTCCACCTCGTTGCGGTGCGGCTCGGGGACGCCCGTCAGGACGACGCGCGTGACGAGGAACTTCGGGTGGCGGTGGACCGCGGCCCACGCCGCCGCGGCGCTCCCCACGAGGAGGAGGAAGACGACGAGGCTGAGGACGAGCCGTCGCGTCGGCCGCCCCCTCCGGGGCGCCCGCGGCGGGCGGATCGTCCCGGGACGGTAGAAGGCGCCGCTCACGCCGCCCCTCCCGCCGCGAGGTATTCCTCGCCGACCCGGTTCACGTCTCCCGCCCCCATCGTCACGAGGAGGTCGCCGTCCTTCAGCTCCGCCCCGAGCCGCGCCACCGCGGTGGCGCGGTCGTCCAGGTCGGCCACGTTGCGGTGCCCGCGGGGGCGCGCCGCGTGGGAGGCGAGGCGCGACGGGGTCCCCGGGAAGGGGGCCTCGCACGCGGGGTCGACCGGGGGGA
>JAGOBQ010000066.1 GCA_017999215.1 Thermoanaerobaculia bacterium | reverse complement strand
CCTCCCCGGGGCGCGAAGCTCGGCAGCGCCGAGCCGAGCGCCCTGGGGCGGCAGAGACAGGTGTCCCGGACGGCCCTCGCCCGCGTCCTCGTCGACGAGAACGGCCGGGCGGAGCAGGTCGAGGTCTACCGCGACACGAGCCCGAAGGTCGGCTACGGCGAGGCGAGCGCGAGAGCCGTGAAGCAGTGGGAATGGACCCCTGCGACGAAGGACGGCGTCCCGGTGAAGACCTGGTACATCGTTCCCCTCCCCTTCGTCCTGAAGTAGCCGCGGACCGGCAGAGATCACGGAAGAGGGAGGGACGCCATCCGGCGTCCCTCCCTTTTCTCACGCCGCGACCGCGGCCCGGCCCGCTACTTTCCGGCGGCCGGCGGGGCGGCCCCCTTCAGGTAGGTCTTCCGCAGGTAGTCCTCCATCAGCGGGTCGGCGAACCAGGAGAGCGGGACACCGTCGACGAAGTAGGTCGGCGTCGACCGGACGCGTACGGCGAACCCCTCGGCGAGGTCGTCGAGCACCTTCGTGACGGCGCTCCCCTGGAGGTAGCAGCCGCGGAAGGCCTCCTCGGACATCCCGTTGGCGACGGCGAAGTCGAGCGCGAACGTGTCGAGCTCCGCCACCGAGAGCGTCTCCTGCCGTGCGAAGACGGCCGACTTCCAGTAGGCGTGGAGCCCCTTCTTGAAGTCCGCGAAGCAGACGCCCGCCGAGGAGGCGCGGAAGGCCCACGCGTGGTCCGCGATCGGGAACGCCTTCGAGACGCGCCGGATCTTCAGCTCCTTCGACATCTTCGCGACCAGCGCGTCGAGGTCGGCCGCGCGCTTCTTGCAGAAGGGACACTGCATGTCGGAGTACTCGACGATCGTCACCGTCGCGTCGGCCGGGCCGGACGCCGGCGCCCCGTCGACCCGGATCAGCGCTCGCCGCTGCTCGGCGATGCTCTTCGCCCGGTCCCAAGCGCGCCCCACGAGGAGGACGGCGCCGTCGGCGGCCGAAACGTAGGCGCCGATGTCGTAGGCGCCGTAGCCCGTGTCGTGCTTGATCGTGAGCCCCTTGAACGAGCGGAGGTCGCGCGACGGCTCGAAGGCGACCTCGAAGCGTCCGCGCAGGAACCGCGCCAGGAGCTCCTTCAGCGCGCCCACGTCCTCCGGACCCCGGACGGGCTTCGGCGCCTTCAGCCGCTCCTGCTCGACGAAGATGTCGCCGGCGAGGACGGTCTTCCCGGCGTCGTCCGCGAGGAGGAACGCCTGGTCGTTCGCCCGCTGGTCGCCCTCGAAGACCTTCTGCGTCCGGTAGAGTCGCCAGCCCGGGACGCGGACGGCGTCGAGCGGCTCGACGTTCACCTGTCCCGGCCCCCAGGGGAAGTACTCCCCGAGCCAGGCCGCGAGCGCTTCGGTCCTCGGGTCGGCGACTTTCGCCACGGGGGACGCCGGGGACGCCGTCGGGGCCGGTGCTGCGGTCGGCGCGGCGGCCGGCTTCTCGGGCGCGGCCGACTGCGGCGTCCCGCCGGCCCGGCACGCGAGCAGCGTCGTGACGGCGAAAAGGACGACGGAACGATGGTGCTTCATGAGACGGACGAGCCTCCTCTGTCGAGCCGGGCGGTGGGTCTGCAGGCGGCAGGCCGGAGCGCGCGGCGCGCCGTTCCCACGGGCCGAAGACGTCTTACCGGCATGCGGCTGGGATGATAGCGAAGGGCGTGCCGCACCCCGGCGGGCTCAGCCGGCCGGCGCGAGGCGCAGGAGGAGCTGCCCGGCGCCGACGGGCTGCCCGGCGGCGACCTCGACGGAGGCGACGACGCCGTCGCGCGGGGCGCGGACGTCGTTCTCCATCTTCATCGCCTCCAGGACGACGACCGGCTGGCCGCGCTGCACCTCGTCGCCCGGCGCGACGAGGAGCCGGAGGACCCGGCCCGGGATCGCCGCCTTCACGTCGCCCGAGCCCCGAACGCTCCCCGCGCCGGCCACCGCCTGGGCGCGCGCCGTCAGCTCGTCGAGGAGCTCCAGCGCGACGCGCTCGGCCCCGACGCGGACGAGGACCGCTCCTTCGGCGGTCCGGCCCGGCACCGCCTCGGCCTGCCGGCCGTCGGCGCGCAGGAGCGAGGCGCCTCCGCCGGGCGTCGGGACGACGTCCCAGCGCGCCGGCCGGCCGTCGAGCGTCACGACGACGCCGGCCGGGTCGAGCTGCACCTCGACCTCGACCGTCCGGTCCATGGCCGGCCCCGGGAGCTTCGCGCGGTACTTCATTCGCGGTGTCCGTAGGTCGGGCGGGCGGTCCGCCAGGCGGACGGCGAGCGCGGCTGGGAGGAGCCGCGACGCGCCAGCCTCGCGCGCGCCGCCGCCACCGCCGCGGCGACGAGGCCGATCTCCTCCGCGTCGGCGGAGGGGGCGGGCGGATCGAATGCGAACGACTCGAGGAACTGCGTGGAGACGTTCGCCGAGAGGACGTCGGCGTCCTCGAGGAGCGCGAGGAAGAACGGGATCGACGTCTCGATCCCGTCGACGCGCGTCTCCCGCAGGGCCCGCCGCATCCGGCGAAGCGCCTCGTCGCGGTCGCGGCCGTGCGTCACGACCTTCGCGACCATCGGGTCGTAGTCGAGCGGGATCGCGTCCCCTTCCTCCACGCCCGAATCGACGCGAACGCCGGGCCCCTGCGGCCAGCGCAGGCGCGCGATCGTCCCGGGCGAGGGGGCGAAGCCGTGCGCGGGGTCCTCCGCGTAGATCCGGCACTCGACGGCGTGCCCGCGCGGCTCGGGGCGCGCCGCGACGCTCATCGGCTCGCCGAGGGCGATCCGGATCATCTCGGCGACGAGGTCGACCCCGTAGACCATCTCGGTCACCGGGTGCTCGACCTGGATCCGCGTGTTCATCTCGAGGAAGAAGAAGCGGCCGTCGGGGGCGAGGAGGAACTCGACCGTCCCGGCCGAGACGTAGCTCACCGAGCGCGCCGCGGCGACGGCGGCCTCCTCCATCCGGGCGCGCAGCTCCGGCGTCACGACGGGCGACGGGCACTCCTCGAGCACCTTCTGGTGGCGCCGCTGGAGAGAGCACTCGCGCTCGCCGAGCGCGACGACGCGCCCCGTCCGGTCGCCGAGCACCTGAACCTCCACGTGCCGCGGCCTCTCGACGTAGAGCTCGCAGTACACCGCCTCGTCGGCGAAGAACGAGCGTGCCTCGCTCCGCGCCCTCTCGAACGCGGCCGGGACCTCCTCCTCGCTCCTGACGACGCGCATCCCCTTCCCGCCGCCCCCCGCCGCCGCCTTCAGGAGGAGCGGGAAGCCGTGCTCGCGGCCGAACGCGGCGATCTCGGCGGGGTCCTTCGCGGGCGTCGTCATGCCGGGGACGATCGGGACGCCGGCCGCCTGCATGCGGGCGCGCGACTCCGTCTTGCTTCCCATCGCGGCGATCGACTCCGGGTCGGGCCCGACCCAGACGAGGCCCGCATCGCGGACGGCGCGGGCGAACGCGGCGTTCTCGGCGAGGAAGCCGAATCCGGGGTGGACGAGGCGCGCGCCGGTCCGCTTCGCCGCGTCGATCAGCTTCTCCGCGACGAGGTACGACTCGCGCGCCGGCGCCGGCCCGATCCCGACCGCGTGGTCGGAGAGCCGGACGTGGAGCGCGGCGCGGTCCGCGTCCGAGAAGACCGCGACGGGCGAGAGCCCGAGGTCCCGGCAGGCGCGCGCGATCCGCACCGCGATCTCGCCCCGGTTCGCGATCAGCAGCCTCACGCGCACCCCGTAGAGTGGGGGTCAGGCCCCCCGGAATTCCACTCTACGGGCGACCGGGACGGCGCAGACTGTAGAGTGTAGACCAGACCCCTTCCTGGGTTCCTGCTCACAGCGGCATGTTTCCATGCGCTCGCCGGGGGGCTTGGCTTCGCGCGCCCCCCGGACCCCCCTCCGGATTCCTGCTCACAGAGGCATGTTTCCATGCTTCTTGGGAGGGAGGACGTCGCGCTTGTTCTCGACGAGGTCGAGGGCGCGGATGAGGCGGCGGCGGGTCGTGCGGGGGAGGATCACGTCGTCGACGTAGCCCTTCTGGGCGGCGACGTAGGGGTTCGCGAAGAGCTCCTGGTACTCCTCGACCTTCGCGCGGCGGTCCGCGACGGGGTCGGCGCTCCGCGCGAGCTCGCGGCCGTAGAGGACGTTCACCGCCCCCTCCGGCCCCATGACGGCGATCTCGGCCGTCGGCCAGGCGTAGTTGAAGTCGGTCCGGATGTGCTTGGACGACATGACGCAGTAGGCGCCGCCGTAGGCCTTCCGCGTGATGACGGTGACCTTCGGGACGGTCGCCTCGGCGAACGCGTAGAGGAGCTTCGCGCCGTGCCGGATGATCCCGCCGAACTCCTGCTGCGTGCCGGGGAGGAAGCCGGGGACGTCCTCGAACGTGACGAGCGGGACGTTGAAGGCGTCGCAGAAGCGGACGAAGCGCGCCCCCTTCGTGGAGGAGTCGATGTCGAGGACTCCGGCGAGGAAGTCGGGCTGGTTCGCGACGATCCCGACGGGGCGCCCGCCGAGGCGCGCGAACGCGACGACGAGGTTCTTCGCGAAGTCGGCGTGGATCTCGAAGAGCTCGCCGTCGTCGACGACCCGCCGGATCACGTCCTTCATGTCGTACGGCTGGTTCGGGCTCGCGGGGACGAGCGTGTCGAGCTCGGGGTCCTCGCGGTCGCACGGGTCGGCGCACTCCCGCCGGGGCGGGTCCTGCCGGTTGTTCGAGGGAAGGAAGCCGAGGAGCGTCCGGATCTTCAGGATGCAGTCGGCGTCGGAGTCGGCGACGACGTGCGCGACGCCCGAGACGGAGGCGTGCGTCTCGGCCCCGCCGAGAGCTTCCTTCGTCACCTCCTCGTGCGTGACCGACTTGATGACGTCGGGCCCGGTCACGAACATCGAGGCGGTCCCCCGCACCATCAGGACGAAGTCGGTGATCGCGGGCGAGTAGACGGCTCCTCCCGCGCAGGGGCCCATGATCGCGGAGAGCTGCGGGACGACGCCCGAGGCGAGCGTGTTGCGCAGGAAGATGTCGGCGTAGCCCGCGAGCGAGGCGACCCCTTCCTGGATCCGCGCGCCGCCCGAGTCGTTCAGGCCGACGACCGGGGCGCCGGCCCTCATCGCGAGGTCCATCACCTTGCAGACCTTCGCGGCGTTCGTCTCGGAGAGCGAGCCGCCGAAGACGGTGAAGTCCTGCGCGAAGACGAACACGGGGCGCCCCTCGACGCGCACCGCGCCGGCCACGACGCCGTCGCCCGGCACCGTGTTCCCTTCGGAGTCCATGCCGAAGTCGCGGCAGCGGTGGACGACGAACGGGTCCGTCTCCTCGAAGGAGCCCGGGTCGCCGAGGAGCTCGACCCTCTCGCGCGCCGAGAGCTTTCCGGCCTCGTGCTGCTTCTTCAGCCTCGCCTCTCCCCCGCCGAGCCGCGCCGCCTGCCGCAGCCCGTCGAGGTGGCGGATCCTCTCCTCGGTCGTCCTCATCGCGTCGCTCCGTCCCTCAGAGCGGGATCTTCTTCTTCTCGGCGAGGAGCCGCTTCGCCTTGCGGAACATCTCGGCGTAGTCGACGCCCGCTCCGAGGGTCGCGGCGCCGTGGGCGCGAAGGAGCTTCTCGACCTCCGCCTCGAGGTCCCGCTCGCGATCGCGGTCGAAGAGGAGGACGGACTCGACGGCCTTCCGGACGGGCGCTCCCGAGCCCGCCTTCACGAGGCCCGAGTCGAGGAGGCGCCGCGCCACGAACGCGGCGCAGGCGGCGAGTCGGGCGTCGGGCGCGGCCATGGCCGCGGAGGATACAGCAGCGGCCCGAGCGCCCCGTCCTGCGACTGCCTAGAATCGGGCCGGTGATGAAGGAGCCGTCGGAGCTCGCACGCGACGCGGACGACGCCGTGAGGCTCGTGTCCGGGCTCCTCCGCCGCGGGGAGACGGGAGAGGCGTTCCGGGAGCGCGTCCGCACCGAGAGCTGGTCCGCCACCGAGTCGGGGCTCCTCGCTCCCGCCCTCTCCGTCGAGAGCGGAACGGCGGTGCGGATCCGGCGCGAGGGGCGCCTCCTCCTCGTCGCGCGATCCGGCGCGGGCGCCGAGGCGCTGCGAGACGCCGTCCGCGAGGCGGGACGCCTCGCCGGGAACGCGCCCTTCTTCAAGGCCCACCGGACGACCGCCGCCGCGGCGGGCGGGCGGGACGTCGAGCGACCGGACGAGGAGGAGGGGCGCTCCGCGGCGCTCGCGGCCGCGCTCGCGCGCGCCTTCCCCGATCCGCGAGGGATCACGGCTTCCCTCCAGCTCTCGCGGGTCGTGACGGAGCGGACGGTCGTGACGCCGCGGGCCCTCCTTCCCTGCGGAGCGAGGACGCGCCTCGTCGCCACCGGGACGATCCGGCGGGCCGGCGCCGAGCGCCCCTTCTCCTTCCAGTCGGCGCGGCCGTTCACCGAGGCGGCGGACGCGCTCGCCCTCGCGCTCCACGAGGCGACCCGCCCGGCCCCCGGAGTCCCGCCTCAGGCGGGGCCGGTCGACGTCGTCTTCTCGCCCTCGGCCGCCTCCGTCTTCTGGCACGAGGTCGTCGGGCACCCTCTCGAGGCCGACGGCGGCGAGCGCGGCTCGGTCCTCTCGCGTGTCAAGGGGGCCGCGGTCGCTCCGTCCGGCCTCGACGTCCACGACGACCCGGGGCGCGCCGACCTCCCGGGCGCGTACGGCGTCGACGACGAGGGCTCCCTCGCCCGCGCCGTCCCGCTCCTCGCCGGCGGCGTCGTGACGGGCCTCCTCGCCGACCGCCGCTCCGGATCGGTCGAGACGAACGGGCACGGCCGCACCGCCAGCTTCCGGCGCCCTCCGCGGGCCCGGATGTCGAACCTCGTCGCGAACGCCGGCAGCGCGTCTGTCGACGAGCTGATCGAGCGGTGCGGCGAGGGCGTCTTCGTGAAGGAGGTGGCGACCGGCTCCGCCGACCCGGAGTCGGGACGGTTCGTCCTCTTCGTCTCGGCCGCCGAGGCGATTCGCCGCGGGCGGCGGAACGCCCCGCTCGCCCCGTTCGCGCTCGGCGGGGAGATCCTCTCCGCCCTCGGCACGATCGAGGAGACCTGGGGGAACGAGGTCCTTCCCGCGACCGGGCTCTCCGTCTGTATCAAGGGGGGAGACGCCGTTCCCGTCGGCGGAGCCGCGGCGGCCCTCCTGGTGCGCGACCTCTTCGCGAGGACGGCGCGGAGATGACTCCCCCGTCCGACGACGGCCTCTTCGAGAGAGTCCTCGACGCGGCCTCGACCGACGGCTGCGGGGCGGAGCTGTACGAGCGCCGCGGCAGGCTCCTCGAGCTGACCGAGGACGAGACCGGCACGTCCCTCCTCGAGACGGGCGAGCGCGGCCTTGCGCTCCGGCTCTTCAAAGGGGGGCGCTCCGCGTTCGCCGCCTCCGGCCCCGCGCACGCCCATTTCCTTCCCGACCAGGCGCGCGCGCGCCTGCCGCGGGCCCGGACGCGCCGCGGCGTGAAGCTCCCCGCGCCGGTCGCCGGAGAGGCTCCCGAGCGGCGACCGATCGGCGATCCGCCCGCGCCCGACGTCGACCTCGCCCGGACGCTCCTGACCGGCTTCCGCCAGGCGCTCACGAGCTCCGGCCGTGGCTCCGTCGCGGTCCGGGAGGCCTCCGTCTCGCTCGGAGAGCGGACGGAGCGCCTCGCGACGAGCTCGGGGCGCGACACGGCCTGGGGGAGCCGCCTCGCGACGCTCGTCGCGACGGTCGTCGGCCGCACGACGGGAGGCCGCTTCTCGGCACGCGTCGTCGGCGCCGCTCCGCGCCTGGAGGAGCTTCCGGTCGCCCGGCTCGCCCGACACGCCGCCGACCGCGTCCTCCTGCCGCTCCACGGCCGTCCGTTCGACGCGGCGCGCGCCGACGTCCTCCTCGATCCCCTGGTCGCCGCCCACCTCGTCGGACGGCTCGCGCCGCTCTTCTTCGGCGACGACGAGGAGGTCCTCCTCGCGGCGCGCACGAGAGACGGACGCGACGCGCTCGCCTCCCCGCTCGTCTCGATCGTCGACGACGCGACGGTCTCGGGAGGCCTCGTGCGCGGAGTCCGCGACGGAGAAGGGACTCCCCAGGGCCGGACGCGCCTCGTCGAGCGCGGCCTCTCGTCGGGGCGCCTCACCGATTCCGCCGCGGCCTCCCGTCTCTCGCGCCCCCTCTCGGGGAACGCGATCCGGGTCGCCTGGAGCGACGCGCCCCGGATCGGAGTGACGAACTTCTTCGTGGACCCCTCGCCGGGGGTCTCGCCGCTCGACCTCCTCGGCAGCGTTTCCCGGGGCCTCTACGCCGCAGTCCTCCTGGAGAGGCCCGACGTCGACCTCGCCGCCGACCGGTTCCGGATCGTGGTCGCGGGCTACGCGGTCGAGAAGGGGCGCGCCACGGAGCGGGTCTCCGAGGCGGCGATCTCCGGCCGTCTCTCCGAGTTCCTGCGCGGCGTCTCCGGCCTCGGCGACGACCTGAAGTTCGCGATCGGCGGGACCGGGAGCATCGGCTCCCCGACGCTCCTCGTCCCGCGCTGGAAGACCGGCTGACGCCGGGGCGGCCCCGAGCCGCCTACTCGGGATCGGGCGTGGGCTCGACCGGGGGCGCCCCTCCCGGGCCCGGAACGCGGCGCGCCCCGCTGCCGAGCCCCGGTCCGCCGCCGCCCGGCCCGGGCACGCGGGGAGCGTCTCCGCCTTCGGGCTTCGGCTCGGCGGCCGCGGGCTCCGGCTCCTGGCGAGGCGGTTCCGGCTGCAGCTCGACCGGCTCCGCCGGGTCGCTTCCCCGCGTATACGCGCGCCGGCGGCGTGGGCTCGTCGGCGACGGCTCCACCGCCTTTTCCGGAAGGGCCGTCGACGGCGGCACCGCCGTAACGACCGGGCCCGTCCGCGTCGGCGCCGGGGCGGAAGTCGCATGCTTCTCCGGGGCCGGCCGCGCCTGCTGGAAGAAGGAGGCGAGGCGTGAGGCGTCGGAGATCTGGTTCGAGAACGGGAGGGCGGCGTCGACGCGCCGCCGCTCGTAGGTCCGGAGGAGGACCCGCGACTTCAGCCGGGTCGCGACGGCGAACGGGTTCACCCGCGGATCGAAAAGGGAGGTGTCGACCCGCAGCGAGCGGCTGTAAGCGTCCACCGCCGCGTTCTCGTGGCCGAGCGTCTCCTCGGCGAAGCCGAGCATCCACCAGGCCGGCCAGTTGCCCGGGTCGACCTTCACGGCCTTCCGGAAGCGCGACCGCGCCGCTCCCCACTCCCCCCGGAGCGCCTGGACCAGCCCCGCGTTGAACCAGGGGCGCGAGTCCTTCGGGTCGAGGTCGGAGGCCTCGTCGAAGCTCCGGAGGGCGTCCCGCCAGAAGCCGTCCCACGCCACGAGGCATCCGAGATCGTTGTGCAGCTGTGCGTCCTCGGGGCTCTTCTCGATCTTCTCGAGCGTGTCGAGGATCGCCGCGTGGTGCGGGATCGCCTTGTCGAGGTACGGCTTGTAGACGTCCTTCCCCGACGCGGCGGGCGCGAAGAGGAGGGAGGCGGCGATCGCGCCCGCGAGGAGCGCCTTCGGAGACGGTGCGAGCATCTTCACCCCTTCGACCCGGGAGCCTGGACCGGCCGGCCGACGAGCTTGACCCGCCCCTCCGCCGTCTGGACCTCGAAGACGAGCCGCGACGAGCCGGTCCGCTTGCGGATCTCTTCGGCCTGCCGCCGCACCGCCTCCTCGAACTTCTCGTATCGCAGCTTCGTCACGTCTTCTCCCAGGGCCTGCCGGGCCGCCACGTAACTCTGGAAAAGGCGCGTGAAATCGACCCGGCCCTTCGGTTGTACGGAAAGCGCGGCCGGAGCGTCGGGGGGCGTTGCCGCGGGGACCGGCGGCTGCGTCCGGGCCACCGCGGCCTCGGCCGCGGCGAGGAGGGCCGCCACGTCGGCGGCGGAATCCGTCTTCTTCGCCGCGGGCTTCTTCGCCGCGGGCGTCGCCTCGGGAGCAGGCGCAACCGCGCCCGTCGCGAGGCGCCGAACAGGCCCCGTCGTCCCCTCCTCCTTCGCCCTCATCCGCTTGTCCCAGATCTCGACGAAGGAGTTGTAGCGGCTCTGGATCGACTGCAGCCGGAACCGTTCCGCGGCCTTATCGACCTCGGCGTTCCCGGCCCGCCGCAGGACGTCTTCGATCGTTCGGCGGGACTGGACCGGCGGCCTCTTCAGCTCTCCGCCGAAGTACCGCTCGTACTCGACCCGGAGGGTCGTGATGTTCCGCTCGAGGAAGACCAGCTCCCGTTCGATCGAGATCCCCATCGGTGCGTTAGATTCTAAGGGCCTTGGCGAGACCGGCCGTCCTACCTCCTTCGATCGACGCGCTCCTTTCGAGCGAACGGGGGCGGGCGCTTGCCGGAAAGCACGGCCGGCTGCGGGTCCGGGAGCTCCTCCGGGAGGCCGCGGCCCGCCTCCGGTCCGGGACGCCCGAGCCTTGCGCCGACCCGGCCGAAACGCTCCTCTCCGGCGTGGAGTCCGCGCTCGCGGCCCGGCCCCCCGCCGGGCCGCGCCCCGTCCTGAACGCCACCGGCGTCCTCCTTCACACGAACCTGGGCCGCGCGCCGCTCGCCGCGGCGGCTCGGGACGCGATCCTGCGCGCCGCCGGCTACTCCACCCTCGAGCTCGACCTCGCGACCGGCGGCCGGGGCCGGCGCGGCGAGCACGTCCGGCCGCTCCTCCTCTCCCTCTTCGCCCCGGGCCGGCCGGGAGTCGACGCCCTCGCCGTGACGAACGCCGCCGCGGCGCTCCTCCTCGCGCTCGACACGCTCGCGAACGGGCGACCGGTCGCCGTCTCCCGCGGCGAGCTCGTCGCCATCGGGGGCGACTTCCGGGTCCCTTCGATCCTCGCGAAGAGCGGCGCGTCGCTGCTCGAGGTCGGCACGACGAACAAAACGACGCCGGACGACTACGCGGAGGCCCTTCGCGCCGGCGCGGCGGCGGTCCTGAAGGTGCGCCCCTCCAACTACAGGATCGTCGGCTTCACGGAGGAGGTCGGGCTCCCCGAGCTCGCGGGGCTCTGCCGCGAGTCGGGGGTCCCGCTCCTCTACGACGCCGGCGCCGGTTCGCCGGAGAGGTTCAAGGAGCCGGGGCTGCGCGACGAGCCGGTCCCTCTCGAGGCGCTCTCCGACGGCGCCGACCTCGTCTGCTTCTCGGGCGACAAGACGCTCGGCGGCCCGCAGGCGGGGATCCTCCTCGGGCGCGACGACCTCGTCCGGAGCTGCTCGCAGAACCCCCTCGCGCGGGCGCTCCGCCCCGACAAGCTCGTCCTCGCCGCCCTCGCGGCGACGCTCGACCTGCACCTCTCGGGCCGCGCGTCCGAGGTGCCGTTCCACGCGATGCTCGCCGCGCCCCTCCCGGAGCTCGAGGCCCGGGCGCGCCGACTCGCGGCGGAGGCGGTCGCCGCCGGCTGGGAGGCCGAGGCCGCACCGCTCGTCGCGATCGCGGGCGGCGGCGCCGGCACCGAGTCGACCCTCCCCTCGTGGGGCGTCCTCCTCCGCCACCCGTCGCTCGGCGAGGGGGACGCCGCCGCCCGCCTGCGCGCCCGCGAGCTCCCCGTCCTCGCCCGAGTCGCCGAAGGGCGGCTCGTCCTCGACCTCCGCAGCGTTTCGCCCGACGAGGACGCCGACCTCGCCTCCGCCCTTCGGGAGACGGGGAAGCCGGACTAGAGCTTCAGGTCGCGGAGGCGCTGGGCGAGGCGCTTGAGCGGGATGTCGAGGGCGGCGGCCGCCGCCGTCCGGTCGCCCCCCGATTCCTCGAGGGCGCGGCGGATGCGCGCGGTCTCGCCCGCGCGCTTCCAGCGCTCCCCGGCCTCCTCGAGCGTCCCGTCGAGCGTCGGCGTCGTCGGCGCGTCCTCGCCCGGGGCGCCGAGGACGACGTCGGCCGGACGGATGACGGGCCCCTCGGCGAGGAGGACGGCCCGCTCGACGACGTTCTTCAGCTCCCGCACGTTCCCCGGCCAGTCCCACGCTGCGAGCTTCTCGGCCGCGCCGGCTCCGATCTCGAACGCCCGCCCGCGCGCCCCCTCGCCGCAGCTCCGCGCGAACGCGCGCGCCAGCTCGGGGACGTCCTCCCTGCGGGCGCGCAGCGGCGGCAGCTTCACCGGGAAGACGTCGAGGCGGTAGTAGAGGTCCTCGCGGAACGCGCCCGCCTTCACCCTCGCGGCGAGGTCCCGGTTCGTCGCGACGACGAGCCGCACGTCGACGGAGAGCGGGACGGTCCCGCCGACGCGGAGGAACGTCCGCTCCTCGACCGCCCGCAGGAGCTTCGACTGCGCCCCGAGCGGCAGCTCTCCGATCTCGTCGAGGAAGAGCGTCCCGCCGTCGGCCAGCTCGAAGCGCCCGGCACGCCGCTCTCCGGCTCCCGTGTAGGCCCCCTTCTCGTGCCCGAAGAGCTCGTTTTCCACGAGCCCCTCCGGGAGCGCCGCGACGTTCACGGCGACGAACGGTCCCGCGCGGCGCGGCGAGAGCGCGTGCAGCGCCCGGGCGAAGAGCTCCTTCCCCGTCCCCGACTCCCCCGTCAGGAGGACCGTCACGTCGCTCGGAGCGGCGCGCCGGAGCCTCTCGAGGGCGTCGCCGAGGGCGGGGGAGCGTCCCAGGATGCGCGGCATCCCGGCGAGGCCCGCCTCCTCCGCGAGAAGGGCGTGGGCGACGGCGCTCCGGCGCGCCTCCACGTGGCGCTTCACGAGGAGGAGCAGCAGGTCGACGTCGACCGGCTTGTTCAGGAAATCCGCCGCGCCCCGCTTCATCGCCGTTACGGCCGTCTCGATGGTCCCGTAGCCGGTGAGGAGCACGACCGGGACGGACGGGTCGTTCGCGAGGGCGGCGTCGAGGACGGCGAGGCCGTCCGCTCCCGGGAGCTTCAGGT
>JAGOBQ010000505.1 GCA_017999215.1 Thermoanaerobaculia bacterium | reverse complement strand
TGCGGTCGGCGAGGCCGGAGACCTCCTCTTCGCTCACCTCGCGCCGCCATCGGGCGCTCCGGAGGAGGTGGAGACACTCGTACCGGAGGATCCGGAACGCGAGAGCCTCGGGGTCGCGGACCGGGCCGTCGCGTCGCATCAGCTCGAGGCAGACGTCCTGCACGAGGTCCTCCGCAGCGGAGGCCGGGAGCCGGAACCGGAGGCGGGCGTGGGCCGCGAGCCGCCGGCGGAGGTCTCCCTCCGCGGCGATCGATTCGGCCAGCTCTCGCCGGGTCGTCGGGGTCCGGGCCTTCGCATCCATGATCAGGCGCCGCCAGAGGGCCGATTTTGATACAGGGGCCGAACCCGCGAAGAACGTGTCCGAATCAGGGCGATCCCGTCCCGCAGCGAGGCCTCGGCCTGCTCGCGCAAAGTTGCGAGGAGCGCGAGGTCGAATCTGTCGGCCGCGAGCGCAGTCTCGAGCGAGGAGACGAGCAGGGCGTCTGCCGCTCCCTCCCGCTCCAGCGTCGCCCGGAATCGACCGAATGCCCGCCTCGCAGCCGCAGCCTGGCCGGCTCGCGCCCGCGCGTCGACTTCGCCGAGCAAGGCCGTCAGCGCGTCGACGACGGCGCCCTGCTCCAGGAAGAGCGACGCAGCAGACGAAAAGCCGCGTGCCGCATCCTCGACGCGGCCGGCGACGAGAAGGGTCTTCGCCAGGTTCGAGCGGATGAACGCGTGGACGGCGGGGCGTTCGGTGCGGGAGACGCGCCGCAGGGCCCGGGCATACTCGCGGCGAGCCTCCTCGATCCGCCCGAGCCTCATCAGCGAAGAGCCCGCGCCGTTCAGCGCGGACACCCAGGCGTTCCAGTGCCCCTGCCTCTCGAACGCCTCGCGGGCCCCCCTGAACTCCGCGACCGCCTCCTCGTCGCGTCCCAGGTAGGAGAACGCCAGGGCCCTGGCTCCTCGGGCGCGCGCAGCGTGGGCTTCGAGCCCGTACTCCTGGAAGGCCTCCGCGGCTCGGTTGGCGAGACGGAGCCCTTCGGCAGGCCGACCGAGGAAGGTCCTGCGCTGGGACTCGGCCAGCTCGACCTGAGCGAAGCGGGGAGAGAGGCCAAGGCCGGCCGCGAATGCCCGGTAGGCATGCGCCAGGGCCCGACCACCTTCGGAGAAAGCGCCCGTCCAGTTGCAGGCCGAGCCGACGACGAGGCTGGCGACGCCGTCCACCTCGGGAAGCGGGCAGAGGCTCTCGGCCTCCACCGCGTCGTCTCCGCCCGCCGGGATCTCGGCGCGGATGCGCGCGGCGGCGGCTCGGCCGAACGACAGCCAGCGGGCCGGACGCTCCACCATCCGCTCCAATGCCTCGTCGAGGGCGTACTCGAGCGCCAGGCGCTCCTCGGGTCGAGCCAGGAGGAACGCCCGAAGGTGACCCGGGATCGTGTCCCTCTCCTCGGCGGCGGCCGCGACGAGACGCGAGGCGATCTCTTCCGCAGCGAGCGAGGCCGCGAGGGCTCTCCGCGGCAGCGCCGGGTCGGGGTGTCCCGGTCGCACGGCCGGCCGCGGACGCTCCCGGAACGGATCACGGGGCGGAAAGACGAGGTCTCCCGCGTCCTCGTTGGCGAGCTGCGGCGCAATTTCGCGCAGACCTTCGTCGATCTGCCGCAGCTCGGCGATGGCCTCGCCGCAGATGGTGCAGCCTGCGACATGCGCCAGCACGCGGGCGCGCGTCACCTCGTCGAGCGCACCCCGCACCTGGAGCAAGAGGGAGAGATCGTCGGGGTGAGGTGTCATCCCCGAGCTCCTCGGAATCGCTCGCGCAGCTTCCGGATGCAGCGGCTCGTCAGGTTCGAGACGACCTTCGGCGAAGCCCATGTGCCCGCTCGGGCCATCTCCGACGGCGAGATCCCTTCGATATAGAGAGCCAGCACGAGTCTCCGGCAGGTCGGCGACATCTCGTCGAACGCCTCCCGGAGCAGGACTCGATCGTCGGCAGGGAGATCACGACTCTCCTGACGGGCGAGGACGCGCTCGGGTTCAGCCGTCTCCGGGCGACGCTTCCGGTACCCGAGGCGCTTGCCGCAGCGGAGGGAGAAGATCCGGAAGACGAGCCCTTCGCGGCTTCGGACGAGCTGGCGAAGGTGCATCAGGTCGATGCAGGTCTCCTGGATCACCTCTCCCGCCTCATCGCTCGAGAGCCCGAACTTCTGCCAGGCGTAGGAAACGAGCTTCCTGCGCTGCTCGGGGTCCGAGGCCAGCTCGGCGGCCGCCTCGTGACCGGAGAGCAGCCGTTCGTCCGACTCATCCACGTCTGAAGTGCCTCCGCAGGTCCGAGATCCAACGGGAGGATAGACGCGAATCTCCGGTGGGGCAGGGGGCGGCACGTCGTGAATTTCGCCCCCCGGGTGTTGGAGATCCGGGCGCTGCGGGCACTTCAGGTGGAGGAGGGAAGGCCCGTCATCGTCCTTCGAGCGAGGACTTCATCTCAGCGGGAAGCGGGCCGACCCGAAGTCGCGTGAGTTGCTGCGCTCGATTGGCAGCAAGGAGGTCCTGTGATTCCGAGAATCGCCCTGGGAAGTGCCATAGCCATTCTGCTCGCAACGACTTCAGGCCCTCTCTCGGCCCAGCCGGGACCCGCTCCCGGGAAGCTCAGCGTCGGCTTCGACTCCGAAGGCGCCGTCGTCGAAGGCATCACCCCCGGCGGCAACGTCGCCTGGCTCGGCGCGAGCCGGAGTCACGAGGAGTGGGGCGAGCATCTCGCCCACTGGCGGCTGCTGACCGCCGACGACGACAAGGACCGCATCGTCCGCTTCCCCCGCGAGAAGGGGTTCCCGGAGATGACGATCCTCGCGGCGATCGACCTCACCACCGGCACCTGGGCCGTGGGCGCGACCTATCCGCTCGAGGGCGAGGTCCCCGGACCCGACCTCGGCCAGCCGAGGCGCGACTCCTCCGGCCTCGTCGACTCGATCTACGTTCCCGCCTCGCGCGTCGACCTCCTCGTTGTCCGCCCCGGGGCCGACGCCTGGAGCGCCCGCATCCTGGACGGCAGCCCCCTCGACCTGGACGCCGCGACGGACGGCGTCGTCACCGTCGGCCTCGCGGCGCTGCCCTCGCGAACCGCGAAGGCCACACGGCTCGACGGGATACGCCCCGGCGACGTCGTGGCGATGACGGACGCCCGCGGCCCCTGGGTCCATGTCGCCCGGATCACCGCCGCCGGGGGCAAGGAGTGAGGTCATGAGGCGACGCGCGCTTCTCCTCGGCCTCCCGCTCCTCCTCACGAGCTCACTCCTCGCCCAGACCCACCCGAATCTCGAGCGCGGCCTCGCCGTCGGCAAGGCGTACCAGGTCGGCGACGTCGATTCCGTGAACCTCTTCAACGGCAATCTCTCCCTCACGATCCCTCTCGGCCAGAGCTACAGCGCCGGGGGCGACCTCTCATACGCCTTCGTCCTCCGCTACAACTCGAACGTCTGGGACCACAACCTCGTCACCTTCACGAACGACTGCACCCTGCCGTACAAGACGATTACCGTCACCCAGACGACGCCTCACGTCCTGACGAGCGGCCTGAACGCCGGCCTCGGATGGAGCCTCAGCTTCGGCGAGCTGATCAACACCGGCTGGGGCACCGGCTCGGACCGGTGGACCTACATC
>JAGOBQ010000504.1 GCA_017999215.1 Thermoanaerobaculia bacterium | reverse complement strand
GTTCCCCGCCGCCTCGACCATCGCCTCGGAGGCGGACGGCGGGGTGAGAGGGTCGTCCTCGCCCACGACGGCGAGGAACGGGACGGTGAGCGTGCCGAGGACGTCGAAGCGGTCCACGCGCTCCGCCATGCCGCGCTGGTCGGCGGCGGCCGTCGCCGGCGGCGTCGCGAGGAACATCGTCCGGATCAGCTGCTCGAGCGCGCCGCCGCGCGAGGAGGGGGCGAGGAACTGCGGCAGCATCGACGCGAGGAGCGGCTCCATTCCGTCCTTCTCGATCGCGTCCGCCGTCGCCGTCCGCTTCGCCTTCCCCGCCTCGTCGTCCGCGTTCGCGCGCGAGTCGCAAAGGACGAGGCCGCGGAGGCGCGGCCGCAGCTCCGGTCCGAGCCGAGCGACCAGCTCGAGGGCGACGTACCCGCCCATCGACATCCCCATTACGACGAACGGCTCGTCGGGCCGGAGCAGCTCCGCCGCGTCCTTCGCGAGGAGCGGCATCCCGTGGACCTTCTCCGCCGGCAGGCCGGACTTCCCTCGCCCGCGGAAGTCGGGCGCCGTGACTTCGACGCCGTCGCCGAGCTGGCCCGTCGCGGCCGCGGCCGAGACGAGGCCCCAGAGCCGTCCGTCGAGGGGAAACGCGTGGAGGGCGAGGAGGCGGAGCGCGGCGGGCGGCTCGGGGCGCATCATGCGCCGAGGATAGCCCGCGCCGCTCCGCGGCCGGCCCGACATCGATTGCCCCGGAGGTCCCGTGCTCGCTTCTCGCGCCCACGCCGCTCCCGTCGCGCTCCTTCTCGCGGCTCTGCTCGCGCCCACGCCGCTCCGCGGCGATGACCTCCTCGCCCAGCTCGGCGACGCCGCCCGAAACGGTCGCCTCGAGGCCGAGGCGAGGCTCCGCGAGGGGTCGGTCCCGGTCCTGAAGGGCTACTCGGTCACCGTGAAGGGCGCCCCCGCGACCCGCCTCGACGTCGCCGTCCGGGAGGGGAAGCTCGAGGCGCTCCGCTACACGGCGCCCGACGACGCGCTCCTGCTCGTCGGGCGCGGCCTCCGCCCCGACGTCGTCCTCACGCGGATCGAGACCGATCCCACCGGCACGATCACGGACCTCGACTTCCACGGGCGCGGCCTCGGAAAGCTCGTCGTCGGTCTCTTCCGGCCGCTCGTACGGAAGAAGGTCCGGCAGCTGAAGCTCCACACCGAGCTCGCCGAGCTCTTCCGCGGGAACGTCGTCGTCGCCGCGTCGAAGGAAGCGCCGGCGCCCGCCGCGCCGGTCCCGGTCGAGCGCGAGACGGCCGAGCCGGTTTCGGGCCCCGGCGCGGCTTCCGTCGTTCCGCAGACCGGCTTCCTCGACCTCGTCGAAGAGGTCCGGCTCCTCGAGCTTCGGCTCTCGGCCTACCCGGGGAAGCCTCTCTGGTTCGGCGAGACGCTCGTGCTCGAGACGGGGGGCGAAGACGGGGGCGACCCGATCGAGGTGAGGCTCGACGAGGCGCTCTACCGCCCCGGCCGCGACGGCGCCGAGGCGGAATGGACGGCGAAGGGGCGGCTCGAGGGAACGCTCGGCGCGGGCTCCGTCGCGCTCGAGGACGGGAAGGTCGCGTTCCGGTCGGCCGCGCTCCTCGGCGGCCGCTTCGCCGCGGAGAAGAAGGGCGACACGCCCCTCTCGACGAGCCTTCGCGCCGGCCGCTTCGACCTCTCGCTCGCGAAGTCGCAGCTCCGCCTGCCGGGCGGTATCGACGTCGCCGTCGAGGACGGCTCGCGCTTCGGCGTCTCCTCCCTCGTCCTCGAGCCGACCGGCGCCTACCGCGGCCGCATCGACTTCCGCCTCCTCGGCGGGACCGGCGAGATCCGCCACGAGGGGGAGCGCCTCTCGCTCTCGGGCGCCACGATCTCCTCCGGCGGCCTCGACGTCCGGGACGGACGAGCGACGGGCCCCCTCTCCCTCGACTTCGACTATCACCTCGTCCACCCGTTCGTCGTGAAGTACCCGGGCGACGCCCAGCCCCCGAAGACGGTGCCTCTCGACTTCCGCGGTCCCTTCTCGGCGCGCCTCCGCCTGGCGGACGCCGGCGCGGGCGGCGGCGGGAGCGTGACCGGCGAGTACTCGCTGAAGATCCCCTGGAAGCCGGTCGAGCAGGCTGCGATCGAGGCGCTGAAGGCGCAGTGGACGCAGGACGTGAAGGTCGTCCGGAAGGTCGACTTCACGATCGAGCCGCGCTCCTTCGGCCCGTGCGGCCCGCAGTGCTTCGGCGCGAGCTTCGCGTTCACCGCCGAGAAGAAGCGCGGCGAGCGGAGCCTCTTCCGCCAGCTCTGCGAGCCCGAGGGGACGGCCGAGCTCGTCGTCGACCCGGCCGCCCGCTCCTTCGTCCTGAAGAACCTCCAGGTGAAGCCGCGATGCAAGGGGGCCGTCGGGTGGTTCGTGAACCTCGTCGCGCCGCTCCTGACGAAGACCTACTCCGACATGACGCTCTTCCAGCTCCCGCCCGACCTGCCGTTCTCGATCGAGACGGTGAGGAGCGGGAACGACTTCGTCCGTATCGACGGCGAGGTCTCGTGGAAGGGCACGAGCAGTCCGCCGGCCGTCGCACCGCTCGACTGATCGCGGCGTCCGCCGTACGGGACTAAGCTCGCCGAACGGACCGACGTCCGGGACGGAGGAGCCATGAGAACCGCACGCCTCGCGCTCGCCCTCTTCGCCCTCTCCTTCGCCGCCTGCAAGGCGCGAGAGGCCGCTCCTCCGGCCCCGGAGCCGCCCGCGCCCGTCGAAGCCGCCCCGCCCCCGGCGTCGCCGGTCGCGCCCGAGGCCGAGCCGGCCCCGACGCCTCCCGACAGCGCCACCCCCGCCCGGCCCCCGGCGGCGCCGACGGCCGCTTCCGCGCAGCCGAAGCCGACGGCGGCTCCCACGGCCGCGCCCCCGAAGGCCGCGCCGACGGCGCCGCCCGCCGCGCCCCCGACCGCCGTACCGCCCCCGCCCGTCCCCCCGACGACGCCGCCGAAGCCGACGCCGGCCCCCGCGGCGAGCGCCTCGAACGTCGTCGACCCGGGCGGCGAGGTCGTCGTCGGCGCGACGAAGCCAGGCCTCGCGCGCATCGGCGCCGACAAGTGCCGCGTCTGCCACAAGGTGCAGCACGCCTCCTGGGCCGCCTCGGGCCACGCGAAGAGGACGCCGCCCCTCGACTGCGAGGGATGCCACGGCCCCGGCAGCGAGTACAAGGCGCTCGCCGTGATGAAGGACCCGAAGAAGGCCCGCGCCGCCGGCCTCGTCGACCCCGACGCCGCCTACTGCGGCAAGTGCCACAAGGGCCCCTGGGACCCCGCGCTCCTCCGGAAGGCCCACGCACACAAGGGGTAGAACGCGAAAGGCCGCGTCCGGGCGGCCATCGTCGAAATAGTGGTGCGCCCGCCGCGATTCGAACGCGGGACCTTTAGTACCTGCGTCTAACGGTCGGACCTGTTTCCGGGGAACCCGCGCCCGGGTTCCCCGAGCCCTTCCGCGGCCCGGAACGCGAAAGGCCGCGTCTCCGCGGCCATCGTCGAAATAGTGGTGCGCCCGCCGCGATTCGAACGCGGGACCTTTAGTACCTGCGTCTAACGGTCGGACCTGTTTCCGGGGAACCCGCGCCCGGGTTCCCCGAGCCCTTCCGCGGCCC
>JAGOBQ010000503.1 GCA_017999215.1 Thermoanaerobaculia bacterium | reverse complement strand
TGGTTCGGCACGTGGGGCGGCTGCGTCGAGCGGCTCCGCACCGGGGGCCCGGAGGTGATCGGCACGGGCGGGGGTCTCTCGAACGACCAGGTCTGGTCGCTCGGGAGCGACGAGGAGGGGAGCGTCTGGATCGGCACGTGGGTCGGCGGCCTGAACCGGCTGCGCGATGGCCTTTTCCTGACCTACACGACGCGCGAGGGGCTGACGAGCGACAACGTCCGCGCGGTCTGCCCGGGGCGGGACGGCTCCGTCTGGATCGCGACGGCGGGCGGCGGGCTGAACCGGCTGAAGGAGGGGCGCGTCACGGCCTTCCGCGAAGCGGACGGACTGCCGAGCGACCACGTGTCGGCGCTCCTCGAGGACCGGCGCGGCCGACTCTGGGTCGGCACGAACCTCGAAGGGGCCGCGATCCTCCAGGACGGACGATTCCGCCCCCTCGGACCGTCGCAGGGGCTGCCGCATCACGACGTGCGGGCGTTCCTCGAGGACCGGGACGGGAACGTCTGGATCGGGACGATCGGAGGCGGCCTGACCCGCGTCGCGCCGGACGGGTCGCTCCGCGTCTTCACGGTCGAGCGGGACGGCCTGCCGACCGACCGCGTCGTGGCGCTCGCCGAGGCCCCGGACGGAGCCCTCTGGATCGGCTCGTCGGGGGGCGGGGCGGTCCGCTTCGCCGGAGGACGGTTCCGGGCGTTCACGACGCGGGACGGCCTGACGAGCAATCGGGTTCTCACGGTCTTCCCCGAGGCGGACGGGACGGTCTGGGTCGGCTCGTCGGGGGGCGGGCTGAACCGGATCCGCGGCGATGCGGTCACGCCCGTGACGACGCGCGAAGGGCTCTTCGACGACCTCGTCCAGGTGATCCTGGACGACGGGAAGGGCGCCTTCTGGATGACCTGCAACAAGGGAGTCTTCCGCGTCGACCGCGCTGAGCTCGAGGCCGTCGCCGACGGCCGGAGGCCGGCGCTCCGCTCGTTCGCGCTCGGCGCGTCGGACGGGATGCGGAGCGCGAGCGCGGCGGGAGGGCAGCAGCCCGCGGGTTTCGTCGCCGACGACGGGCGCCTCTGGTTCCCGACGTTCCGGGGCGTGGCGGTCCTCGACCCGGCCCGCATCCCGGCCTCGGGCCGGACTCCTCCGGTCGCGATCGAGGAGGTCCTCGTCGACGGGCGACCGGTGGACCTTCGGGCGCCGCTCGTTCTCCCTCCTCGGGCCGAGCGGGTCGAGGTCCACTACACGGCGCTCACGCTCGTGGCGCCCGACCGGGTCCGTTTCCGGATCCGCCTCGACGGCCTCGACGACGAGCCGCTGGAGGTCGGGACGCGTCGCGTGGCGTACTACACGAACCTCCCGAGCGGACCGTACGTCTTCCGCGTCTCGGCGGCCGACGCCGGCGGGGCGTGGCTCGGGCAGGAGGCGACCTTCTCGTTCCGGAAGAGGGCCCGGGCGCGCGAGGCGTGGTGGTTCTGGCTGGGCCTGCTCGGCGCCGCGGCCGGGGCGACGTGGGGGGGAGTGAAGTGGAGGATCGCGAGCCTGCACGCCCGCGAGGCCGAGCTCCTCGCCCTCGTCGCGGAGCGGACGCGGAGCCTCTCGGAGGAGAAGACGCGTGCCGAGGAGGCGCTCGGGCGAGCCGAGGAGGCGCGCACCGAGGCCGAGCGGCACCGCGAGGTCGCGGAGAAGGCGACGGCGGAGGCGGAGGAGGCGAGCCGGACGAAGAGCCGTTTCCTCGCGAACGTCTCGCACGAGCTGCGGACCCCGCTGAACGCGATCATCGGCTATTCCGAGATGCTCTCCGAGGAGGCGTCGGAAGAGGGGCGTCAGGCGCTGAAGCGGGACCTCGAGAAGATCCGCTCCGCCGCCCTCCACCAGCTGGAGCTGATCAACTCGGTCCTCGACCTGGCCCGGATCGAGGCCGGGAGGCTGGAGCTCGACGTCGAGACGTTCCCGGTCCGGCCGCTCGTCGAGGAGACGGCGGCCATCGTCCGGCCGCTCCTCGAGAAGAACCGGAACAGCCTCTCCGTGAGGTTCTCTCCCGACCGGGCGTTCGAGATGACGTCGGACGCGATGAAGGTGCGGCAGTGCCTCTTCAACCTCCTGTCGAACGCCTGCAAGTTCACGTGCGACGGACGGGTGGAGGTCGACGTTTCGCTCGTCGAGGAGGAGGGCCGGCCGTGGGCCTCCTTCCGCGTCCGCGACACCGGCATCGGGATCACGCCGGAGAAGGCGGCGCGCCTCTTCGAGCCGTTCGCGCAGGCCGACGCCGCGACCGCGCAGCGGTTCGGCGGGAGCGGCCTCGGCCTGTCGATCACGCGCGAGCTCTGCCTCCTGATGGGGGGGCGAGTGACGGTGGAGAGCGTGCCGGACGAGGGATCGGCCTTCGAGATCCGCCTCCCGGCGGCCCTCCCGCCTCCGGAGCCCGCGGCCTAGGGCGCGGCCGAGAGCGAAACGGCGACGCGGACCGTCTCCCCGTCCCGCAGGACGAGGAGCGGCAGCGTCTCGCCCGGCTTCTTCTCCTCGAGCGCGGCGATCAGGTCGTCCGCCGAGCGGACGGGGCGCTCGCCGGCGCGGGTGACGACGTCGCCGAGGACGAGCGAGCCGTCCTCGTCGCGCGTCGTGCCTCGGAGGCCGGCCTCCGAGGCGCCGGTGCCGGGCTCGACGGAGAGGATGAGCGCCCCCTCGACGCCGAGCCGGGCCGCGACGGCGTCGTCGGCGAGCGTGACGCCGAGGCGCGGGCGGATGACGCGGCCGTGCTGGATGAGCTGGGGCACGACCTGGTTGACGGTGTCGACCGGGACCGCGAATCCGATACCGGCGCTCGACCCGCTCGTCGAGGCGATCGCGGTGTTCACGCCGATGAGGCGTCCGGCGCTGTCGAGGAGAGGGCCGCCGGAGTTCCCCGGGTTGATGGCGGCGTCGGTCTGGATCACCCCCTCGATCTGCCGCCCCGTGACCGACTCGATCGACCGGCCGAGGGCGCTGACGATGCCCGTCGAGAGGGACTGGTCGAGCCCGAACGGGTTGCCGATCGCGAAGACCTTCTGGCCGACGAGGAGGTCCCTCGACGTCCCGACCAGGATCGGCCGGAGCGTGCGCCCGGTGGGGAAGATCCGCAGAACGGCGAGGTCCCGGTCGGGCGCCCCGCCGACGAACGAGGCGGGCCAGGTGGAGCCGTCGGCGAGCGTGACGCGGGCCGACGAGGCTCCCTGGATGACGTGGAAGTTCGTGACGACGTGGCCGTCGGCGTCCCAGACGAACCCGGAGCCCTCTCCCCGCGGGATCTCGGCGATCCGGAAGAGCCCCGTGCGGCGGCGGGAGAGGGTCGTGATGAAGACGACCGACGGGCTCGACTGCCGGAAGAGGTCGATCGTCGCGCGTTCGTCGGCCGCGAGGTCGCCGCGCGCCGCCACCGGCCGCGGCTCGGCCTCGGACGCGGCGGGACGAAGTCGGCGGCACGAGGGAGCGGCGACGAGCGCGACGAGGAGCAGGGAGACGAGGAGGCGTCGCCCTCGGGGCGTCGGGGTGTCGGCGTACAGCATCGCGGCCTCGGCGGTCGAGTATAGGAGCGGTCGCAGGCGCCACCGCCCAGAGTAAGATCTCGAAAGACCACGGTGTGCGCCCCGGAGAGGGGCAGAGGAGAGCGTCG
>JAGOBQ010000502.1:3138-3643 GCA_017999215.1 Thermoanaerobaculia bacterium | reverse complement strand
CGGTCGGTGCTCGCGGAGTAGTCGACGGAGGAGAGGAAGCGGCTCGCAACCTCGACGGGGCTGCGGAGGACACGCGGGATCGTCCCCACGAAGCGATAGCGCGCCTCGTCCGGAAGGTTGGGGAGGAGGACGGCAGGGGCGCTCTCCGGCCCGAAAACGCGGTCCTGCGCGAGCTTGTCGTCGAGGAGCAACGAACGGCCGCGCCGACCGTATGTGTGGGGGTCCAGAACGCCTTGCCGAAGCCGGCGCAGGTCGTCGAGGGCCGCCCCCGCCACGACGAAGACGATCTCCGACGGCCCTTCCTCGACCGCGGCGACCTTCAGTGGTTCTTCGCCCGCCCGGAACCACCCTTCGAGCCGCCCGTCCTTCGGGAGCCGGGCGCCGCGGCCGAGGCGGATCGCCACCGCCGTCAGCTCCTCGAGCGCCTCGTCGAGCTTCTCTCCCCCGAGGCTCGCCACCGCCGTCGCCGCGAGGCCGTCCTCGAACTCCACGTCGGCGACGAGGA
>JAGOBQ010000502.1:0-3038 GCA_017999215.1 Thermoanaerobaculia bacterium | reverse complement strand
CGAAGCTCGCCTCCGCGCCGGGCCGCGGGCGGTTGATCCACTGGCGGACTTCTCCGATCCGGCGCCCCTCGGCGTCCTTCGCCACGGCGACGAGCTCGCGCGGGGCGATCTCCGGCCCGAGGTCGAGCCGGGCGGTCCAGGGGGCCGCAAGCTCCGCGACGATCTCGTCGTCGACCGAGAGCTCGATCCGTGCGACGCCCGGCGCGGCGGAGAGCTCCACGGTGACGGGCCCGTAGACGAGGCCGAGGAAGAGCGTGACGAAGGCGATCATGCGGACTCCTCCGTGTTTCGCGTCGACCTCGGGCGCCTGTCGGGCCCCCGATCGATCGCGGAGATCTCCGCGTCGGTGGCGAAGCGCGCGGCGAGGATCGGAATGGCGACCCTCATGGGACGAGCGCGACTCCCGGCGCCGCGCCCGCCGTCAGCTCGACCTTCGCCGGGTCGAGGCGACCGTGCAGCCAGACGATCCGCTGGGACGAGAGCTCCTTCTCGAGCGCGCGGAAGGCGGCGACGAGGGACGACCGGCTGGAGGCGCGGACCGCATCCGGCCAGTGGGGCCGCGCGTCAATCAGCCCCTCGGCGAGGGGTGCGCGCTCGCGCTCGGCCTCCACGGAGGGCCGGGAGACGTCCCAGACGTGGAGTGGAACTCCGAGCCTCGTCAGGTAGCGCCGGGCGTGCTCGGCCGCGATCGAGCCGCCTTCGACGGCGCCGCTGCCGAGGAGGAGGACGACGGCCCGGCGCCGGCTCCTCGCCGCGGCCGAGAGGCCGGCCACCGCAACCGCCTCTCCGACCCGGGGAGTCCCGGGCCGGAAGGTGCCCCCGATGTTGCCGACGACCCGGAAGAACGAGCCGTCGGCCGGAGTGAAGTCCTCCGAGGCCAGGAAGAGGAAGGCGACCTCGGCCGGGTTCTCGGCGATGCGCGGGGTCGGCAGGAGGAAGCGGTAACGCGCTCCGCGCGGGAGGTCGGCCTGCGACTCCACCGCCTTCGCCACGTTGCGGCCGCGGCCGTCGGGCATCTCGTTGCGCCTCGCGGCGCGATCGAGGCTGCTCTCGGGCATGAGCCTGCGCAGGTCGTCGAGGGCCTCTCCCGCCACGACGAAGACCACTTCCGACGGCCCTTCCTCCACCGCGGCGACCTTCAGCGGCTTCTCTCCCGCCCGGAACCACCCTTCGAGCCGACCGTCCTTCGGGAGCCGCGCGCCGCGGCCGAGGCGGATCGCCACCGCCGTCAGCTCCTCGAGCGCCTCGTCGAGCTTCTCTCCCCCGAGGCTCGCCACCGCCGTCGCCGCGAGGCCGTCCTCGAACTCCACGTCGGCGACGAGGATGTGCGTCGTCCCCGGAGAGTGGGCCGGAAGCGGGATGCGGGCCGGGTCGGGGGCCTCGAGCGGCTGGCCGTCGAAGGAGACGCGAATCGACTTCGGCCGGGAGCCGGTCACGCTGTGCCAGTGGAGGCGCGCCGCGCGGCCCGTGCCGCTCGACCCCTTCTCGACGACGAAGCTCGCCTCCGCGCCGGGCCGCGGGCGGTTGATCCACTGGCGGACTTCTCCGATCCGGCGCCCCTCGGCGTCCTTCGCCACGGCGACGAGCTCGCGCGGGGCGATCTCCGGCCCGAGGTCGAGATTCGCGACCCACGGCCCCGTCAGCTCCGAGACGAGGTTGCCGTCGACATAGAGCTCGATCCGGGCAACGCCGGGCGCGGCGGAGAGCTCCACGGTGACGGGCCCGTAGACGAGGCCGAGGAAGAGCGTGACGAAGGCGATCATGCGGACTCCTCCGTGCTTCGCGCTGGCATCGGGCGCCTATCGGATCCCCGGCCGGGCGGAGACGTAGCCCCGCTCGATCGCTCCGATCTTCCGTCGAAGAGCCTCCTCGAGCGCCGGGGGATCGAGCTTCCCTCCCGACGTCACGAAGTCCCTGAACGGGAGGAACTTGCGGTTCCCCGCAAGGTAGCGGAAAAAGAGGAGCGCCTCGAGGCGCCGCGCCTCGGCCGCCGGTTCCCTCCCGAAGATCTCCGGTCCGGCCGCGAGGATCTCGGGGACCGTCGCGACCGGAGGCGACGGGTGCGATCGCTTCGGGTAGTGGACGGCCCTCCAGCCCTCGACGATCTCGACATTGATCCCCGCCCGGGCGAACTCGTCGGCGAGACCCTCCTCGATCCAGGCGGGGCCGCCGTCCCCCATCCGGTCGCGCGCCCAGAGGTGCCCGACCTGGTGGAGGAGGCGCGCCCTGTCCCAGGCCCGCCCCTTTCCGGATAGGGCGAGCGACGCGATCCGCACGCCGCGCGGCTCGGTTGCTCCGCAGGCGACGGAGGAGAACTCCCTCTCGGCCTCCGCCGATTCGAAGAGGAAGACGATGGGCCCGGGCACCGAGGGCCGGGTGACCCCCCATCGCCTCTCGAAGTAGAACCTCGCCGCCTCCGGCGTCGCGACGAGCCACTTCAGGAGCGTGTCGTCGGAGACGTCGGTGAGAAGGGTATGTCCGTCCATCGGAAGCTCGCGCCCGCCGCCGCGCAGAAGGGCCCGTCCGCGCGCGAGGAGCGCCTCATGCCCGATGTCCGGCATGCGCCCCGGCGCGGCGCTCGAATCACCGCGCTCTTCGACGAGCGAGCTCGGCGCACCCTCCCTCACCCAGCCGCGGAACGCGTCGTACCGGACGAGGATCCAGCCGTCCTTCCTCTCGAGCACCTCGACGAGCGCCTCCGCGTCGAGGAGGGCGAGGGAATGCGACTTCACGTCGGGCTCGGGGTGGAGCCGTGCACCCGCCGGCAGGGTGACGTGCTCCGCGGCCGCGGGACGCCCCGTGAGGAGCCCGAGCGCGGCGAGGAGGACGGCGAGAGGGCGCGATGCGGCTCTCATGGGACGAGCGAGACTCCCCTCCCGGCAGCAGCCGTCAGCTCGACCTTCGCCGGATTGAGGCGCCCCTTCATCCAGACGATGCGCTGGGACGCGAGCTCCTTCCCGAGAGACCGAACGACGCCAAGGAGCGACGTCAATCCCGAGACGCGCACCGCTTCCGGCCAGTGGGGGCGCGCGTCGGCC
>JAGOBQ010000501.1 GCA_017999215.1 Thermoanaerobaculia bacterium | reverse complement strand
CTCAGGAGGCTCCGGGCAGCCGGGGAGGAGGCACGCGCGAGCATCGAGGGGGCACGGAAGGAGACCCCCGCTCCGCCTCGACCCGCGCGCGAAGACCCTCCGGTCGAGGTTGCCGAGCCGACGGACCTGCTGGGCCGTGGCGAGCGCTACTGGCGGGAGCGGGCGGACGAGCGGCGCGAGGCTCTCGAGGCGGCGGCGGCCGACCGGCAGATCGCCGAGCGGACGCTCGCGGAGGCGGAGAGGGCCTGGCTCGGCGTGAGCGAGGCCGAGACGACGACCTACGTCCTCTACCTCCTCGAGGCGCGGGAGCGGGCCGAACGCGCCCGCCAGCGGCACCTCAGGGAGCAGCAGCGGTGGGAAGACCTCGGGGAGGAAGCCCGCAAGGCCGGCGCCTTCCCCGGCTGGCTACGCTGAACCACGCCCCCGAACCCCCCGCTGCCGCGGGCGGTTCGAAGCTCAACCCCTCCTTCGGAGCAGATCCAGAAACTCCTCGCGGACCGTCTTCTGCTTGAAGACTCCGCGGAGGGCGGACGTGACGGTGACCGAGCCCGGCTTCTTCACGCCGCGCATCTCGACGCAGAGGTGGCGGGCTTCGATGACGACCATGACGCCGAGCGGCTTCAGCTCCTCCCAGAGGACGCCGGCCACCTGCTCGGTGAGCCTCTCCTGGAGCTGGGGCCTGCGGGCGAAGAACTCCAGTATCCGCGGGAGCTTCGAGAGGCCGACGATCCGCTCCTGCGGGATGTAGGCGATGTGCCCGTGCCCGTAGAACGGGACGAAGTGGTGGGCGCACATCGAGTAGAAGGGGATCTCCTTCTCGATGACCATCGCCTGGTAGCCCTCCTCGTTCGGGAAGGTCGTCAGGTTCGGGAAGTTCCCCTCCTCGAGGCCCGAGAAGATCTCGAGGTACATCTTCGCGACGCGCCGGTCGGTGTCCCGGAGGTTGTGGTCCGCTTCGGGAGAGAGGCCGAGAATGCGGATGATCTCCCTCACGTGGCCGGCGATCTGGTCGATGCGCGGGTCGGTCGGCACGGGAGCGTCGTGGAGCTCGAGATGGGAGCCCTTCGGGGATTCCGGAATCTCAGCCATCGGGAGATCATACGGTCCGCCGGAGGGGAAAGATGGCCAAGCCGATCCGGGAGCCTCGCGCCACGAAGATCGTCGCCACGATCGGCCCGCGCGCGGAGACGGGAGGCGAGCTCGTCCGCCTCCTTTCCGCCGGGGTCGACGTCGTCCGGCTGAACGGCGCGCACTGTCGCCCGGGCGACATCGCGCGGCGCGTCGCCCTCGTCCGGAATGCGGAGAAGGCCCTCGGGCGGCCGGTCGGCGTCCTCCTCGACCTCGGCGGGCCGAAGATCCGCGTCGGTCCGATCGTCGGCGACACGACCGTATGGGAGGCGGGAGATCTCGTCGAGATCGTCCCGGGACGCGTCCCCGGCTCCGGCCGGACGATCTCCGTGACCTACCCGGCCCTCCTCTCCGAGGTCGCGCCGGGGGCGGAGATCCGGATCGCCGACGGCCTGATCCGCCTGAAGGTGGAGAAGCGGGAGCGCGGGTCGCTGCGGGCGCGAGTCCTCGCGGGCGGGACGGTCCGGAAGGGAGCCGGCGTGAACCTGCCGAGCTCGGCGCTCTCGGCGCCGGCGGTCACGCCGAAGGACCGGCGCGACCTGCGCGAGGGGCTCGAGGCCGGGATCCAGTTCGTGGGCCTCTCGTTCGTGAGGAGCGTGGAGCACGTGAAGGCGCTCCGGCGCCTGCTCGCCGCGGCCCCCGTCGAACGCCGGCCGTGGATCGTCTCGAAGATCGAACGCGTCGAGGCCGTCCGGGCGCTCCGCGAGATCGCGGCGGCGTCGGACGTCCTGATGGTCGCGCGCGGCGATCTCGGCGTGGAGATCGGGCTGGCGGCGGTCCCGGGCGTGCAGCGGGCGATCCTCGCGGTCGGGCGCGAGAAGGCGGTCCCGGTGATCGTCGCGACGCAGATGCTCGAGTCGATGGTCGAGAACCCGGTCCCGACGCGGGCGGAGGTCTCCGACGTCGCGGGCGCCGTCCACGACGGCGCCGACGCGGTGATGCTCTCGGGCGAGACCGCGGTCGGGGCTCACCCGATCGAGGCGGTCGGGACGATGGACGAGATCGCCCGCGTCGCGGAGGCCCAGCGTCCGGTCGCGGTCGAGGCGCCGGAGCGGAGCGCGACGTCGGCGGACCACACGCCCGTCGTCTGCGACATGGCGGTCGTCGCGGCGCGGCGGTCCGGCGCCCGCGCGATGGTCGTCTACACGGCGTCGGGGCGAACGGCGCGGCTCCTCTCGAAGGAGGGGTCTCGCCTGCCGATCGTCGCGATCACGAGCTCCGAGGAGGTGCGCCGGAGGCTCACGATCCTGCGGAACGTCGTCTCGTTCCGGATCCCCACCTCCTCTTCCGTGGAGGAGATGATCACGAGCGGGGACGCCGTCCTCGGCGCGCACGGCCTCGGCGGGGCGACCGTCGTCGAAGTGTCCGGGGCCGCGGCCCTGGAAGGGGCGACGAACACCGTCCGGATACGGACGCTGCGGCCCTCGGCGCGATGAGCGCGAGGGCCGGCGGGGGCCTCGGCCCCGCGGAGCCCCGGAACGGTCCGGGGCCCGATCGCGAAGCCTCGTTCGGCGGAGCCGACCTCCACTTCCACTCGACGGCTTCCGACGGCGTCGAGAGCCCGGAGTCGCTCGCGGCGCTCGCCGCGGCCGCCGGTCTCGCGGTCGCGGTCCTGACCGACCACGACGCCGTCCACGGCGTGCCGGCGTTCGTCGCCGCGGCCCGCGGGACGGGCCTCGTCGCGGCCGGGGGAGCGGAGCTCTCGGTCGACGAGGCGGGGCAGGACGTCCACCTCCTCGGCCTCTTCGTCGACCCGGACGAGCCGCGCCTCACCGAGCGTCTCGCCGAGCTGCGGGAGGTGCGCGAGAGGCGCGCGGAGCGGATGGTCGAACGGCTCGCGGTGCTCGGGATCGTCCTCGACCTGGACCGCCTGCGGGCGGAGGTCGGCGACGCCGCCTTCGGCCGGCCGCACGTGGCGCGCGCGCTCGTCGCGGCGGGCGCGGTCGCGAGCGTCGAGGAGGCGTTCGAGAGGTACCTGGGCGACGGAGCGCCGGCATTCGTTCCGAAGGCGAAGTGGAGCCTCGGGGAGGCGATCGCCTCCGTCCGCGCGGCGGGAGGCCTCGCCGTCCTCGCGCACCCGGTCTGGTACGCGGACGTCCCCGGCCTGCTCCGCAAGGGCCTCGGGCTCGGGCTGGACGGCGTGGAGGTCTTCCACCCCGACAACGAGGGGCGCGTGGAGGAGCTCCTCGCCGAGGCGGACGCGCTCGGCCTCCTCGTGTCGGGCGGATCGGATTTCCACTCTCCCGCCTACGGCTGCCCGGTGGGCGGTCGTCGCGTCGGAAGGCCGCACTGGGAGCGGCTCGCGGAGGCGGCGGTCGCGCGGAGGCGGGACGCCGGGCGGCCCGCGCTCGACCTCGCCCCGCGCTGAGGCGGTCCCCGTCCGGATGGTGTAGAACAGGCGATCCATGGCGGCCGTCCTCCCCGTCGAGACCGACTCCCTCCCGTCGCGCCCGGAAGCGGAGCGGAGCCTGCTCGGCTCTCTCCTGATCGACGGCGGCCTGCTCACGCGGGTCATGGA
>JAGOBQ010000065.1 GCA_017999215.1 Thermoanaerobaculia bacterium | reverse complement strand
TCCACACGCTGACACTCTCCGGGATCCTCCTCTCGCACGAGGAGCTCTTCTCGATGTACCAGGAGATCTCCCTCCGCTTCTACCGGGGCGGGCCGGAGGTCTTCGAGCTCTACACGCACTACATGTACGAGAAGATCTTCGGCGAGACGTTCGTCTCGGCGATGAAGGAGAGCCTGCCGGTCCTCCGAAGCCGGTTCCACGATCGATACAGGGACCGGACGCACGCCCTCATCCGCCTCACGCTCGCGCAGGACCCGTTCTTCGAGGCGCTGGACGGGAACCTCGCGGGCTACGCGGCCTTCCCCGGCCCGGTCCTCGTCGTCCCCGGCGCCGAGGACCGGACGATCCCGACGTGGGTGCAGAAGAAGCTCCTCTCGGTCTTCCGGGCCGCGCGCTGGGAGCCGATCGAAGGCTCCGGCCACGTCGTCTACCTCGAGAAACCCGACGCCTTCTTCGGCGTCCTCCGGAGGTTCCTGGCGGCGAAGTCGACGTCGTTCTGAGGATCAGAGGTCGCCGATCGCGGCGACGAGGCGCGTCCAGAGCTCGCCGCCGCCGAGCCCGTTCGTGAGGATCACGATCCCCGTCCCGCGGGACGGCGAGAGCTGGCTGTAGCAGCGGAAGCCGGTCTGGTTCGCGCCGCTGTGGTAGACGACGTCGCCCGCCGGCGTCTCGTTGATCCCCCAGCCGAGGCCCCACCAGACGGCGCCCCCGCGGGCCCGGCCGGGCCGCTCGATCGGATCGCGGGCGTCGGCGCGGACCGCGCGCCGGAGCATCCCGTCGATCGCGGCGCGCGGGAGCGCTCGCGGCCCGAACGCATCGGGGTCGAGAAGGGCGGTGAGGAACCGGGCGTAGTCGGGGGCCGTCGCGACGAGCGTGTATGCCGCGTTCGCGTGGCGGTATCGCGCCCGCGGCTTCGGCACGCCGTCTTCGCCGTGCCCCGTCGCCAGCGAACCGTCGAGCCCGGGCGTCCAGACGAACGAGGCGCTCTCCATTCCGAGGGGCTCGAAGAGGGCCGGCCGCGCATGCTCTTCGAGCGGCACGCCGACGATCTTCTCGACGGCGCGCTGGAGGAGGAAGAACGCCTCTCCCGAGTAGCCGAAACGGGCGCCCGGCTGGAAGAGGAGTGCGAGCGGGCCGTCGCGCTCCTCTCCTCCCGGCCGCCAGTTCGGCAGGCCGGAGGTGTGAGTGAGGACCATCCGGGCCGTGATCCTCGAGATCAGCGGCTGGCCCGGAACGGCCGGGAGGTCGACGAACCCGGCGAGCGGCCGGTCGAGGTCCAGCTTCCCGTCCGCGACGAGCTTCAGGGCGACGTACGCGAACGCCGGTTTCGTCATCGAGGCGACCTCGAAGAGCGTCGAAGGCGTGACGGGCGTGCGCGTCTTCGCGTCGGCGACGCCCCAGGCCTTTGCGAAGGCCACCTTCCGGTCCCTCACGAGCGCGATCGAGACGCCGGGGACGCGATGCTCCTCCATCAGGAGCGGCACGAGACGTTCGATCGTCGCGAGCGTCGTCTCCCATGCGGGCGGGCGGAGCCAGGCCGCGGCGTCGATCCTCTCGAGCGCAAGCGCGGCCCCCCGCCGGACGTCCTCGTCCCGGTCCCGGAGGGCGTCGCGAAGAGCGGGAATCGCGGAGGAGGCCCGGGCCCCGGCGGCGCCGAGGGCGTTCGCCGCCGTCCATCGGACGACGGCGTCCGGGTCGGCCAGAGCCTTCGCGAGAGCGGGGACGGCGTCGGCTGCATCCGGGCCGAGCTTGCCGAGGGCGATCGCGGCGCCGGTTCGGACGTCCGGACGCGCGTCCTCCAGCGAGCGGAGAAGAGCGGGAACGCTCGTGGCGCCGATTCGCGCGAGCGCGTCCGCGGCGGCGCCGGCGACGAACGGGTCGGGGTCCGCGAGCGAGGAGACGAGCGCCGGTACGGACGCCGCCCCGGAGGCGGCAAGCGCGGTCACGGCGCGCTCGCGCACGGCCGGGTCGGCCTCCCGCGCGCTCTCGGGCGCGTGCGCGGCGAGGGGGCGGGCGTAGGACGCGAGGAGAAGAAGCGCGGCGAGCGGGGCCCGGGCGCGGGACGTCATCGAGCGTCTCCCGGAAGAACCTTCTCGAACGCCGCGGCGTCGTCGAAGGCGTCGTCGAAGGCGAACAGGATCGGGAGGCCGCCGGTGTGGAGGAAGACGACCGGAACGCCGGGATCGAGGAGACCGCCGCGGACGAGTCCGAAGAGGCCCGCCATCGCCTTCCCGGTGTAGACCGGGTCGAGGAGGAGCCCCTCGAGCCGCGCGCTCTCGAGGATCGCTTCGCGCCCCGCTTCGGTGGCGACGCCGTACTCGCCCCGGAACTCGTCCCGAGCCGCGACGTCGGAGGCGCCGAGGAGGGGATCGAGGCCGAGGAGCCGCGCGCTCTCGGCCGCCAGCTCGGCCGTCCGTGCCGCGATCGCTCCCGCGGTCCGGGAGACGCTGATCCCGACGACGTGCGCGGCGGGGTAGAGGAGCCGCGCGCCGAGCGCGAGGCCGGCCAGCGTTCCGCACGAGCCGACCGCCGCGACGACCTGGCACGGGGCACCGCCGAGCTGCCGGGAGAGCTCGCGCATCGCCCGGACGTAGCCGAGGGCACCGTGGCCGGAACTCCCGCCGAGCGGGACGGCGAAGGGTCTCCTCCCCTCGGCGCGGAGCTCGCGGACCCGGCGTTCCATGGCTTCGGCCAGGGAGGCGTTCTCGTCGTCGCCGACGAGGTAGCGGGTCCCGGCTCCGTAGATCGTGCCGAGGAGGAGGTTCCCCATTCGACGGGCGACGTCGGGCCCCCCGAGGACGAGCCGGACGTCGAGGCCGAGCCGCCGTGCGGCAGCGGCCGTCAGGACGGCGTGGTTCGACTGCGTCCCTCCCACGGTCACGAGGACGTCGCACCCCTGTTCCAGGGCGGGGGCGAGGTCGAATTCGAGCTTGCGTGCCTTGTTCCCGCCCATCGCGAGGCCGGTCAGGTCGTCCCGCTTGACGAGCAGGCGGGCAAGCCCGAGTCGGTGCGCGAGGCGCGGGGCGTCCTGCAGGGGCGTCGGAAGCGCCGCGAGCGGAACGCGAGGGACGGCGTCGAGGCGCTCTTCCACGAGGCTCATCGAGACCTCTCCCGGCCGGGTTTCGGCCGTGCATGCACCCAGTTTCGGCGAGGCCGGGCCGCCCGCGGCGTGCGGCGCGCCCCTAGCGGGATCCGCGGCGATCGCGGAGAAGCCCTCGACGCAGGATCCCCGAGATGTCCCGGATCGCCTCCTTCGACGGCTTGCCGAACTGGTCGGGGACGCGGAAGAGCCGCTCGACCGCGTAGTACTGGAGGAAGATCCGGCTCGCGAGCATGACGGCGGAAAGGGGCGAGACGCCGGGCGCGAGGCGGGCTTCGAAGTCGTCCTGGGCGCGGTAGCGCTGCAGGAACGCCTCGAAGCGGTCGGCCATCCCCGCGTAGAAGCGCTGGATGTGCGTCCCCTGCATCTCCACGACGTCGACGTAGATGAGCGCGACGTGTCGTTCCCAGCTCCGCACGCTCTCCTCGGCGGCCTCGGCGAGCTCCTCGAGGCGGTCCGGGAAGGCGCCGGAGGCGAGCGCCCGGTTGAACGGGAAGTCGGGGCTCTCGATGGCGGTCCAGTACTGGGAGAGGAGCGTGTCGAACAGCTCCTCCTTGTCGTGGAAGTGGTGGTAGACGCTTCCGGTGGAGACGCCGGCCGCACGCGAGATGTCGCGGATGCTCGTTCCCCGGTAGCCCTGCCGGGAGAAGAGCTCGAGCGCCGCCTCCAGGATCAGCACCCGGCTCCGCTCGGATTTCTCCTCCTGGTCCATTCCGCGTGTCGCCTCGGCCGGCAACCGTAGGGGGCGGGCGGCCTGCCGTCAAGGGCGACCCTTCGCGCCCGGCGGGGCGACTCGAGATGAGGGTGCCTTCCGGAGGCCCCTCCCGGTAAAGTCGGAGCTTCGAATGTCCCGCTCGCGTCGCGTCCTCATCCTCGCGCTCGGCGCGCTCCTCGCGGGCGCGGCCGTGCGCGGCCTCCTTGCCGTCGTCGAGGCCGCGCTCGAGGGGAGGGTCCGGGCCCGGATCGTTTCCGAGGCGGCGGAGCGCGGATTCCGCGCCGACGTCGATGCCGTGCGTGTCCGCCTCCCATTCCGCGCGAGCCTCTCGGGAGTCTCGATCGCCGGGCACGGCCTCGACGCCCGCGTCGACCGGATCGACGTCCGGGCGGGGTTCACGGGGCGCGGTCTGGCCGGGAGGCTTCGGCGCCTCGAGATCGGTCGGCTCTCGGCCGAGCTTCCGCAGGGGCTTTCGATTCTCGCCGAGCCCGCGGCCTGGGACGTCTCCTCGCGGGACGGGCTGCTCTGGCTCTCTGGGCGGTCGGGAGAAGGGGCCTTCGCGCTCGAGAAGGAGGGGGGGCGTCGACTCCGCGTTCGCGCCGACCGGCTGGACCTGACCCGCCTCGTCCGCGTCCGTCGCGACGGGGCGTCCCTGGGCGACCTCGGCGTCGCCACCGGGACGCTCGGCCTCGCGCCGGCCGTCGGAGGCGGCTTCGCCGTGGACGCGAACGTCGTCCTGCGAAGAGTTCGCCTCGCTCTTCCCCCCGAAGAGGACGCGCCCGCCGAGGACTCCCTCGGCGATCCGTTCGACGCGGAGGGTTCGCTGAGCGCGACGATCCATCCGGAAGCGCGCTACGTCGAGGTCGCCTGCGCGTCCGGCGACGCGGCCGGCGTCCTAGGGTCGGCTCGCGGGATCGCCGCATTCGCCCCCCGCGACGCCTGGCTCGACGTCGAGCTCGCGGTGCCGCGCCTCGAGCTCGGACCGCTCCTCGCCGCCTCCGGCCTCGAGCTCCCCGCGGGCGACGGCGACCTCGGGAGCGCCGAGCTCGCGGCCCGAATCCGCGGGCGGATGCTCGACCCGAAGTCGTGGGTCGTCGAGGAGAACCTCGACTTCCGCCCGCCGGCGCGCGCCCTTCCCGAGGTGGAGAGGCTGCGCGGGCCGTTCCGGCGGGTCATGACGGGCCGGGACGGCCGAAGGACTCCGGTCGCCGTCGACCCGGCCAGCCCCGACTTCGTCCCCCTCGACGACGTTCCGGCGCACTTCGTCCGCGGCCTCCTCACCTCCGAGGACGCCGACTTCTGGGGTCACCCCGGCCTCGACCTCGGGGAGATCCCCGTCGCGGCGTCGATGAACTGGGTGCGGGGGAGGAGGGCCCGCGGCGCTTCCACGATCACGCAGCAGCTCGCCAAGAACCTCTTCCTGACCCGCGAGAGGAGCTATCGGCGGAAGCTCCAGGAGGCCGCCCTCGCCCTCCACCTGGAGTCGACGCTCGGGAAGCGGCGGATCCTCGAGATCTACCTGAACGTCATCGAGTGGGGACCGGGCCTTCACGGCCTCGGCCCCGCCGCTCGCCACTACTTCGGGAAGAACCCGCAGGACCTGACTCCGCGCGAAGGGGCGTTCCTCGTCGCGCTGATCCCGGGCCCGGTCAAGTACCAGCCGTCCTTCGCGAGCGGCGTCCTCTCGCGCGGGTTCACCCGGCTCGTGAACGGAGTCCTCCGCCGCCTCGCCTCCGTCGGAATGCTGGCCCCCGAAGAGCTGAAGGCCGAGCTCGAGACGCCGCTCCGGCTGCGATGGACGCCGGCCGAGGTGCCGGGAGAGGAGCCTCTGCCGGGCGAGGCGGAATCGGACGCGCTCGAGCCGGACGAGGAGGTCCTGGACGCGACGGACGCCGCGCGTTCGGCCGCCGTGGATCTGCCGGTCGCGACGGACGAGCCGTCCGCGCCCGAGCTCCCGACACCTCCCTCCCCGGCCGCACCCGCGACGAACCCGGTGCCGGCAGCGGTGTCCGGTCCGGGAGCGGCGACGCCGACCCCGCCGACGACGTCGCCCGCGAAGGAGAGTCCCGTGTCCGCGCCTCCCTCGTTGGCTCCCGCGCCGCGACCGACCCCGCGCGGGACGGCGCCGCCGGGCTGACGCGGCTCCCCTTCAGGCCTCCGTCTCGCCTCCCGAATGCTCGTCGAGCGCCCGCGCGAGGAGCCGCGCGATGTGCAGCACCTCGACCGGGTCCTTCGACTTGTCGAAGCCGCCGCGGATCTGCATCACGCAACCGGGGCAGTCCATGACGGCGGCCCCGGCCTTCGTGTCCCGGATGTTCGCGAGCTTCTTCTGCAGGATCGGCTTGCTGATCTCGGGGAACTTCAGGGAGTAGGAGCCGCCCATTCCGCAGCAGGTGTCCGATTCCTTCATCTCGACGACCTCGTGGCCCGCCTTCCGGAGCAGCGCGCGCGGCTCCTCGGAGACGTGGAGGGTCCGCTTCAGGTGGCAGGAGTCGTGGTACGTGACGGGCGGAAGCTTCTTCGGGTCGATGCGAAGGGAGCCTTCCTCGACGAGCTGCGTGACGAGAGACGAGAAGTCGATCACCTTCGCCGCGAGCGCCTCCGCCCTCTCGATCCACTCGGTCCTCCCCGTGCTCCGGAGCGAACGGAGGAACTCGTGGCGGAGCGCCGTCGTGCAGGTCGGGCAGGCCGAGACGACGCAGTCGACCTCCTCGTCGAGGAGGGCCCCGATGTTGTCGATCGCGTTCTGGGCGGCGACGTCGTAGGCGCCGCTGTAGCGGGCGGGGGCGCCGCAGCAGGTCTGGGCCTCGGGGAAGGTCACCTCGACGCCGCCGGCGTTCAAGACCTTCACGACGTCCTCTCCCATCCCGGGATAGGCGAAGTCGATGAGGCAGCCCGCGTAGAAGGCGGCCTTCCGCGCGCGCTTCGGCGCGCCCGCTTCGGCGGACCCGGCGGCGGGCTCCGGGTGCGCCGCCTTCTGCCGCAGCGTCCGGAACGTGTCGCGGAAGGGTTTCTCGGCGATGGCGGGGAGGCTTCGGAAGTCGGCGAGGCCGGAGAGGAAGAACGGCAGGTGCCTCACGAATCCGTCCTTCTCGAACGGCTTCTGCGCCACGGACGCGGAGCGGAGGACGGAGTGGAAGACGCGGCGGTTGTTGACGACCTTGAAGATCGCCTTCTGAACGAAGGGTTGCCCCTTGTCCTGCACCTGGCGGCGGCGGACCTCGACGATGAGCTCGGGGATGTCGATCTTCCCGGGGCAGACGCCGACGCAGTTGCCGCACTGGATGCAGAGCCCCTGGATCTCCTTCGAGCGCTCCATCGCCCCGGTCCAGGCCGTCAGGATCGTGCCGATGCCGCCCGTGTAGACGTCGCCGAAGACGTGCCCGCCGACGTGCCGGTAGACGGGGCAGACGTTCAGGCAGGAGGCGCAGCGAATGCATTGCAGCGCTTCCTTGAAGACCGGGTCGGCCGCCATCTCGGTCCGGCGGTGGTCCATCAGGACGACGTGCAGCTCCTTCGGCGAGCCGTCAGTATTCGGCGCGGCGCCGGTGATCATCGAGACGTAGCTCGTCATGAGCTGCCCGGTCGCGCTGCGTGGGAGGGCCGTGAGGATCGGGACGACGTCCGCGAAGGCCGGGACCAGCTTCTCGAGGCCGACGATCGCGACGTGGATCTTCGGGAGGGTCGTGACGAGGCGGGCGTTCCCCTCGTTCGTGACGAGAACGAGGGTCCCGGTCTCGGCGACGGCGATGTTGGCCCCCGAGATCCCCATGTCGGCCTCGAGGAAGGCGGGGCGCAGCTCCTTCTTCGCCACCTTCACGAGACGCGGGATGTCTGTCGCGAGCCGCTCTCCGACCTCCTTGCTGAAGATCTCGGCCACGTCCTCCTTCGTCAGGTGGATCGCGGGCATGACCATGTGCGAGGGGCGCTGGCCGGCGAGCTGGATGATCCACTCGCCGAGGTCGGTCTCCTTCACCTCGATGCCGGCCTCGGTCAGCGCCTTGTTGAGGTGGACCTCCTCGGAGGCCATCGACTTCGATTTCGCGACCTTCCTCACGCCCTTCTCGCGGGCGAGGTCGACGATGTAGCGGCGGACCTCCTCGGGGCTCTTCAGGAGGACGACCTTCGCACCGCGGGCTTCGGCTTCCTTCGTGAAGCGGGCCACGAGCTCGGGGAAGCGACCGGCGGCGTCTCCCTTCACCTCGGCGATGCGCGTCCGCACCGCCTCGAAGTCGACTCCCTGGTATGCCTTCGCGCGGCTGACCGGATAGGCCTCGTAGAACCGGCCGAGGGCGCCGGCGAGGTTCGGGTTGCCGAGCGCCTCGCCGATCTCCCTGCGAAACGTGAGGGTCATGGCGTCACCTCCGCGCCGTCACCGTCGTGGACGACGACCACGAGGCGCGACGGCCCGTGGACGCCGATGGTCAGGACCCGCTCGATGTCGGCCGTCCGGCTCGGGCCGGTGAGGAACGAGATGTACGGAGCGCGTCCCGGCCGGAGCTTCGGCACGACGTCGGCGAGCCCCCCGAGGATCCGGCGGGCGGGCAGGAGCGCGACGTGGATCTCGGGCAGCGTCGAGACGAGGCGCAGGGCGGGGTCGGTGGCGTCCTGAACGACCGTCCCCGTGTCGGCGAGGCCCCATTCCATCTCGCTGACGCCGATGCGGCTCGACGCGGCGGCCTCGCGCGTGACGTCGAACGTGAGGCCGGGGACGCGCGCCGAGAGTCGGTCCCGGTGGGACTCCGAAACGAGCGGGCCTGCGGCCCAGACGGCCCGCGCGCCCGGCTCGTCCGCGACCCCTTCCTTCAGGAGAAGGTCGGCGACGAACGCGAGCGCCTCCTCGCTCCCGCCGACCCTGTGGACCTCGGCGCTGACGGCTTCGGCCCGTGCGCGGAACATCTCGAGCATCGCTTGCCTCCTGGACCCGGAGCGCCGCTCCGGCGGCCACAGCCAAATCTATCGTGAACTACGTAAAAATATCTAGGGTATTCTCTGGCGGTGGAACCTCTCGCGCCGGGGAGACGGTCCCTCCTGCTAGCCTCTCCTTCGGAATCGGAATGAGGCTCCGCGCTCTCCTCCTCGGGCTCGCGCTCCTCCTCGGGCCGGCTGCCGGTGCCGCCGCCGCGAGCGCCGCCGCTCCGGGGGCCGACGCCGCGACCGGCCAGCGGGTCCTCGTCCTCCACTCGTACTACAAGGGCTACAAGTGGGCCGACGACGAGCATCGCGGGATCACTTCGGTCCTCGAGCCGGTCCTCGGCGTCGAGAACGTGTTCGTGGAGTACATGGACACGAAGCGCTTCTACGAGCCGCGCCACGTCGCCCAGCTCCCGGAGGTCTACCGGCGGAAGTACGCGGACCACCGGATCGACCTCGTCGTCGGCGTGGACGACCGGGCGGTCGAGTTCCTGGTCGAGCACCGCGACGACGTCTTTCCCGGTACGCCCGTCGTCTTCTGCGGCGTCAACTACTTCCAGGCGGAGAAGCTGAAGGGGCGGCGCCTCTTCACCGGGGTGAGCGAGGACGCCGACCTCGGGGCGAGCCTCGAAACCGCTCTCGACCTCCATCCCGGAACGCGGCGGATCTACGTCGTCAACGACGACACGGAGACCGGCCTCGCCGTGCGGGCCCGGCTCGCCGAGCTCGGGCCCTCGGTGAGGGGCGTCCCGATGGAGCCGCTCGACGGCCTCTCGATGGAACGGCTCCTCGCGCGCCTCCGGACGCTCCCTCCCGCGAGCCTCGTCTTCTTCACCTTCTTCTCGCGCGACGCCGACGGCCGCGTCTACGGCTACGACGAGAGCGCGCGGCTCGTGACGGGAGCGTCGAACGCCCCGGTCTACGGCGCCTGGGACTTCAACCTCGGCCTCGGGATCGTCGGCGGGAAGCTGACGAGCGGCTTCGACCAGGGGGAGGCCGCCGCGCGGATCGCGCTCCGGGTCCTCCGCGGAGAGTCCCCGGAGTCGATACCGGTCGTCCGCGGCCTGCCGGGCCGATACCTCTTCGACCACCTCGAGCTCGCCCGGTGGGGCGTTCCCGCCTCGAGGCTCCCACGGGGGAGCTCGGTCCTCAACCGCCCGGAGTCGGCCTTCGCGCGCTACCGGACGGTCTTCCTCGCGGGCGCCGGCGCTCTCATCCTCCTCGGGGTCCTGAACGCCGTCCTCGCGCTGAACATCAGCCGCAGGAAGCTCGCCGAGGAGGCCCTCCGCCGGCACCAGGAGACTCTCGAGGAGACGATCCGGCTCCGTTCGGAGGAGCTCTCGCGGGCGAACGAGGAGCTCCGGAGGGACATCCTGGAGCGCGAGCGGACGGAACGCGCCCTCCGGGTCGCGGAATCGAACCTCAGGAGCATCTTCGAGAACGCCGCCGAAGGGATCTACCAGTCGACCCCTTCCGGGCGGTTCCTGACGGTGAACCCCGCCCTGGCGGCGATGGCCGGCTACGCCTCTCCGGTCGAGATGACGGAGGCGATCTCGGACATCCGGCGCGACTTCTACGTCGATCCGTCGAGCCGCGAACGCTTCGAGGAGGCCCTCGTCGAGGAAGAGGAGGTGCGCGGCTTCGAGTCGCTCGTGCGGCGGAAGGACGGCGCGCTCATCTGGGTCCTCGAGAACGCGCGGGCCGTCCGCGACGAGAAGCGGCGCCTCGACCACTACGAGGGGATCGTCCAGGACATCACCGAACGCCGGCAGATGGCCGAGAAGCTCGAACGGTCGCGCCGGAAGCTCCGCGGGCTCGCCGCGGAGATCACGCGCGTCGAGGAGCGGGAGAGGCGCGCGATCGCCGCGCAGCTCCACGACCAGCTCGGGGCGACGCTCTCGATGGGGAAGGTGAAGCTCGGCTCCCTCCGGCAGGAAGCGCAGGGGACGCCGTTCGCCGGCGGGATCGAGGCGGTCCACGCCCTCGTCGGCGAGGCGGTCCGCGAGACCCGGGAGCTGACGTGGGAGCTGAGCCCGCCCGTCCTCTACCAGCTCGGTCTCGAGGCGGCCCTGGAATGGCTCGGGGAAAGCTTCGAGGAGAGGCACGGGATCGCGTTCCGGTTCGAGCGCGAGGGGGAAAGGCGGGACCTCGGCGACGAGCGCCGGTTCCTCGTCTTCGCCGCGGTCCGCGAGCTCCTCCTGAACGTCGTCAAGCACGCGGGCGCGGACGGAGCCTCCGTCCGGCTCCGGTGGCTCGATCTCGGCGTCGAGGTCGAGGTAAGAGACGACGGGAAGGGCTTCGAGGCGGCCGCGCCGGCGCCGGACGAGAGCCGGAGCTTCGGTCTCTTCAGCATCCAGGAACGGTTCGACGACCTCGGCGGGAGCGTCGCGATCCGCTCCGCCCCGGGCGACGGGACGACGGTCACCCTCGTGCTACCTTACCGGGCGGAGGCGGGAGAAGAGGGCGAATGAGCACGACCATCCTGCTCGCGGACGACCACCGGATCGTCCGCGAGGGACTCCGGACCCTTCTCTCCCAGCAGCCGGAGATGGAGGTGGTCGGGGAGGCCGCGGACGGCCGCGAGGCCGTCTCCCAGGCGCTCCTCCTCCGGCCCGGCGTCGTCGTCATGGACATCGCGATGCCCGAGCTGAACGGTGTCGAGGCGACGCGGCTCATCCTCGCGGAGCTCCCCGGGACGCGGATCGTCGCGCTGTCGATGTACGCGGACCGACGCTTCGTCGCGGAGGTCCTCCGGGCGGGGGCGCTCGGCTACGTCCTGAAGGACGGAGCGTTCGAGGAGCTCGCCCTCGCGATCCGGACGACGCTCGAAGGGAAGACGTACCTCAGCCCCTCGATCGCCGGCCTCGTCGTCGAGGAGCTGGTACGGAAGACGGCCGCGCCCGGAGCGCCCTCCCTCGCCTCGCTCACCCCGCGGGAGCGCCAGGTCCTGAAGCTGCTCGCCGGCGGGATGCGCCCCCGGGAGATCGCGCAGGAGCTCGCGATCAGCATAAAGACGGTCGAGGTCCACAAGCAGAACCTCATGAACAAGCTCGAGATCCACTCGGCCGCCGAGCTGACGCGCTTCGCGATCCGCGAAGGCCTCGCGACCCCCTGACCGCTCCGTCGCGAGAGCAGCGACTCGGTCACGCCCCTCCTTTCCATAGAAATAGTGTCTAGGTAACAATACCGTGAAAATGATGAGTGTTCATCATTGCACCTAAGTACAGACCCTCCCATCCTTAGGCCCATCTGGTCGGGATGAGGAGGGGCTGATGTTGACCTGGACCCAGATCTACACGCCGGTGGCAGGGAACCTCCTGCTGTCGGCCCTCGTTGCGGCGCTGCCGGTGGTGGTGCTCCTCGGGCTGCTCGCGTTCTTCCACGTGAAGGCGCACAAGGCGGCGCTCCTCGGGCTCGCGACCTCCCTCGGGGTCGCGATCTTCGTCTACGGGATGCCGACGAAGCTGGCCGTCACCTCGGCGCTCAGCGGCGCGGCCTACGGCCTCTTTCCGATCGGCTGGATCGTCCTCTGCGCGATCTTCGTCTACGACCTGACGGTGAAGTCGGGCGACTTCGAGGTCGTCAAGCACACCGTGGCCGGCCTCGCGGACGACCGGCGCATCCAGGCGCTCCTGATCGCGTTCTCGTTCGGGGCGTTCATCGAAGGGGCGGCGGGGTTCGGAACGCCGGTCGCCATCTCGGCCGCGATGCTCATCGGCCTCGGTTTCCGGCCCCTTCTCGCGGCCGGGATCGCGCTGATCGGCAACACCGCGCCGGTCGCCTACGGCGCGCTCGGGACTCCGATCGTCGTCCTCGCCTCCGTCACGGGGCTCGACGTCCAGGCCCTCTCGGCCATGGCCGGCCGGCAGCTGCCGTTCTTCTCCCTCCTCGTTCCGTTCTGGCTCGTCTGGGCGATGTCGGGCCGCAAGGCGATGTGGGAGGTCTGGCCCGCCTGCCTCACCTCGGGCCTCAGCTTCGCGATCACGCAGTTCCTCGTCTCGAACTTCCACGGCCCCTGGGTCGTCGACATCGCCGGCGCCATCGTCTCGATGGGGGCGACGGTCCTCCTCCTGAAGTTCTGGCAGCCGAAGAAGACGTGGACGTTCGACCACGAGAACCACGCCGAGAGAGCCGCCGAGGCCGCGGCCCGTCCGGTCCACACATCGAAGCGGGCGCTCATGGCGTGG
>JAGOBQ010000500.1 GCA_017999215.1 Thermoanaerobaculia bacterium | reverse complement strand
GCGCTCGACCGTGTCCCCTCCGGCCACCCCGACGCCCCGATGGCGCTCTTCAAGAGGGCCCAGGTGAGCGTCCTCCTCGGCGAGCCCGACCGGAGCGAGAGGGTCCGTGCGGCCCGAGCGGGGGCGGACGACACGACCCGCCGCCTGATCGCCGGGGAGCGCCTCTTCGAGGGCGTCGCTCACTGAGGTCGCCCCCGGGGACGGCCGCGAATCGCCGCCTCCCGGCGGCACCGGCTCGGCTACACTAACTCGCAGGTTTCCATCCGACTTTTCCCGGGGTCCGACACTCGCCGCGCCGTTCGGCGTGGCTACCTGATAGGGAGGAGATTCGAATGAAGTGGCTCCTGAGGGCACTGGTGGTGGTGCTGATCGCCTCGCCCGCGTTCGGCCAGCAGACGGGCAACGTCGTCGGCAAGGTGACGATGGACGACGGATCCGCCCTGCCCGGGGTCTCCGTCCAGGCGACCTCGAACGTCCTGCCGCAACCCCGGAACACCGTCACCGGCGCGAACGGCGAGTTCCGCCTCCCGCTCCTCCCGCCCGGCAAGTACGAGCTGACGTTCACCCTTCAGGGGATGGCCACCGTAAAGCGTCCGGCCAGCGTCGTCCTCCGCCAGGACACGATGGTCAACGCCACCCTCTCGATCGCCGGGGTCACCGGAGCGGCAACCGTCGTGGCGACGGCCACGCTCCTCGACACCGAGTCGTCCGCGCTGAAGGCGGCCGTCGACGAGCAGGTCATCAAGGCCCTGCCGGTCGGACAGGAGTACCGCGACCTCGTCAAGCTCGTCCCCGGCGTCCAGTACTCCGAGGACTCCGTCCGCGGCCCGAGCGCGGGCGGCAGCGGCCAGGACAACGTCTACAGCTTCGACGGCGTGAACGTGAACCTGCCCCTCTTCGGCACGCTCTCGGCCGACCCCTCCTCGCACGACATCGCTCAGGTCGCCGTCGTCAAGGGAGGCGCGGACGCCACCGAGTTCAACCGCGCGGCCGGCATCACCGTGAACACCGTCAGCCGCTCGGGAACGAACGCGTTCCGCGGCAGCCTCTCGTACCAGATGCAGCCCGAGAGCCTGATCGCCGACCGCGACACGACCAGCTCCGCCGTCTTCGAGGAGGACAAGAACTGGGCGGTCGCCAACATCGGCGGCCCGGTCCTGAAGGACCGCCTCTTCTTCTACGCCTCCTACTACAGCCCGACGAGCAAGCGTGACAACCGCGCGAACCTCTACGGCGAGGTCCCGAACTACGAGAGCACCCGGGACGAGCTGTTCGGCAAGCTCACCTACTCGCCGACCGACTCGATCCTCCTCAACGGCTCCTACCGGCACTCGGACCGCGAGGAGAGCCACTACGGCGTCGGCGGCGAGGCCTACGCCGCCTCGACGAGCAACGGCGCGAAGGCGAAGCAGAAGATCGCCATTTTCGAGGGCTCCTGGATCATCAACGACCGGAGCTACGCGACGGCGAAGTTCACCGACTTCCGCAACCCGAACACGGGGAGGCCCGACACGCTCCTCAGCGTCGTCCCGTCGATGGGAGCGGGCACGACCCTCAACGTCGGCGCCCTCGACACGATGGGCTTCGTGTCCATCCCCGTCCCCATCACGGGGCAGACCGCCTTCAACGACTTCATCGCCCCGATCATCGACCGGTACGGCTACCTGCAGGACGGCGTCCGCAAGGGAGGCGGCCGGATCGGCGCCGGGTCGCAGTTCGACAACAACGACTTCTACCGGCAGAGCTACCAGCTCGGCTACGACGTCTCCTTCGGCCAGAAGGTGACCCACAACCTGCACGTCGGCTACCAGTGGTCGAAGGACCAGGAAGACCTCTACCGGACCTCCAACGGGTGGGGCTCGATCACGATCCCGGGCGGGCGGATCAACTGCCCGACGGAGTCCACCTGCGCCGGCCAGCCCGTCTTCTACCAGGCCCAGGTTCAGCAGCAGGGGATCCTGAACGTCCCGACGATCAACTCGCAGTACCACCAGCACAACATCGAGCTGAACGACTCGATCCGCTGGGCGAACGTCACCGTCAACGTCGGCCTCCTGGCGAGCAACGACAAGCTCTACGGACAGGGGCTCCGCGAGAAGGAGGGGACCGTCTCGGGATTCGAGCTCGCGCCGGGGAACCGCTACCTGATGCACGAGATCAAGTTCGGGGACGCGCTCCAGCCGCGGCTCGGCATCGTCTGGGCCTACCAGGGGGCGAACACCGTCTACGCGAACTACGCCCGGTACATCCCGACGGCCGGCTCGCTCCCGCGTGCCGCGTCCTGGGCCCGGAGCTCGGCGGCCATCATCAACGTCTATTTCGACGAGAACGGCAACTTCATCGGCTCGACGCCGGAGGCCTCGTCGAGGGGCAAGATTTTCCAGGACGGCATCAAGCCCCGGAAGACCGACGAATACATGATCGGGACGACGACGGACCTCGGGAAGGGGTGGACCGGCCGCCTGCACGGCCGCTACCGGAAGTCCGACAGCTTCTGGGAGGACACGAACAACAACGCGCGCCTCGTCTTCAACCCGCCCCCCGGGATCCCGCGGGAGCTCTACGTCCCGAACCTCCCCGAAATCAACAAGGAGCTCGGCGCCACGTCCTACGTCATCGCCGCGCTCGACGGCGCCTTCACGAAGTACTACGAGGCGGGTCTCGAGGCCGAGTGGCGCGGGCGCAACGCGTACGTCCGCGGCTCCTACGTCTGGAGCCACTACTACGGCAACTTCGACCAGGACAACTCCGCCGGCTCCGGCACGGGCAACGACAGCAACATCTTCATCGGCTCGTCGAACATCGGCGACGGCGCCGGCCGCCAGCTCTGGAACTTCAAGTACGGCAACCTCCGCGGCGACCGCCGGCACCAGCTCAAGCTCTACGGCTCCTATCAGCTCCCCTGGCGGAGCTCCGTCGGCGCCTACGCGGTCTACCAGTCGGGCCAGCCGTGGGAGTACCACAGCTACGAGCCGTACATCTCGCAGACGACGAGCACGAGCGACTCGAACCGCTACGCGGAGCCGGCCGGCTCCCGGCGGACCGACGCGCACTACCAGATGGACCTGAACTACACCCAGACGATCCCGATCGGCGACCTCTTCCGGCTCGAGGCCCGCATCGACGTCTTCAACGTCTTCGACCGCCAGACCGGGTACAACATCCAGGACAACGTCCACTCGGCCAACCCGGGCACGCCGCAGACGTTCTACGACCCGCGCCGGGTCCAGTTCGCCCTCAAGCTCGAGTTCTAGCCGGCGCCGCGCCGGAACGACCGGGGCCCGCGGAGCGATCCGCGGGCCCCTTCGCTTTTCCGGCGGCGCGCCGCCGGCTCTCCGGGCGGTACGATTCCCTCATGCCCAACCTCTTCGCCGGCGTCGACGGCGGCGGGACCCGCACGCGCGCCGTCGTCACCGCCACGGACCTCCTCCCGCTCGGGCGCGGCGCCTCCGGGCCGACGAACGCCTCGACGATCCCCGTCCCCCACCTCGTCCAGTCGGTGACGGAGGCGGTCGCCGACGCCCTCGAGGCCGCAGGCGCCTCCCGATCCGCCCTCCCGCTCCTCTCCCGCGGGCCCGCCCGGGCCGACGCCTCCGCCTCGGCCGGCCGGCCCGTCCCCGCCCTTGAGGCCGTCTACGCTTCCCCCCCGGCTCCCATCAC
>JAGOBQ010000499.1 GCA_017999215.1 Thermoanaerobaculia bacterium | reverse complement strand
GATGTCGCGCCGCAGCTGGCGGATCTTCAGCGGGTTCTCCAGCTGGCCGGTGGCCTTCTGGAGGCGGAGGTTGAACAGCGCCTGCGTCCACTCCCGGAGCTTGGCGCCACGCTCGTCGGCGGACCAGCCCTTCATCGTCTCGACGGTCGTCCCCTTCATCGCACGGCCTCCTCGAACGACCGGGACACGAACCGGGTCTTGATCCCGATCTTGTCGGACGCGAGCCGGAACGCGGCGCGAGCGGTCTTCTCGTCGACGCCTTCCATCTCGAACAGGATCCGGGCCGGCTTGATGACGGAGACCCAGGCCTCCGGCGCGCCCTTGCCCTTCCCCATTCGGGTCTCGGCGGGCTTCTTGGTGATCGGCTTGTCGGGGAAGACGCGGATCCAGAGCTTGCCGCCGCGCTTGACGTGACGCTGGATCGCGACGCGGCCGGCCTCGATCTGGCGGGCGGTCAGCCACCCCGCCTCGAGGGCCTGCAGGCCGAACTCGCCGAAGGAGAGCGTCCCGCCCCGCAGCGCGGTGCCGCGACGGCGCCCCTTCTGCTGCTTGCGGTACTTGACCTTGGAGGGCATCAACATGGCGGGAGTTCCTTACGCGACCTTCCGGCGCGACTTCGCGCGGTGCAGGTCGCCCTTGTAGATCCAGCACTTGACGCCGATCTTCCCGTACGTCGTGCGGGCCTCGGCGAAGCCGTAATCGATGTCGGCCTTGAGCGTGTGGAGCGGCAGGCGCCCCTCCTGGTACCACTCGGACCGCGCGATCTCGGCGCCGTTGAGCCGGCCGGAGCAGCGGATCTTGATCCCCTGCGCGCCGAACCGGAACGCCGACTCCATCCCCTTCTTCATCGCCCGGCGGAACGCCACCCGGCGCTCGAGCTGCATCGCGATCGACTCGGAGACGAGCTGGGCGTCGGTCTCGGGGCGCTGGATCTCCACGATGTTGACGTGGATGTCCTTCCCGAGGCGGCGCTGGAGGCGGTCGCGAAGCTGGTCGACGGCCGCGCCCTTCTTCCCGATGATGACGCCGGGGCGGGCCGTCATGATGTTGATCTTGAGCTTGTTCCCGCGCTCGATCTCGACCTCGGAGACGGCCGCATTCGAGAGGTCGCGCTTGAGCTCGGCCCGGAGCTTCAGGTCGTCGTGCAGGAAGCGGAGGTAGTCCTTCTCCGCGTACCAGCGCGAGTGCCAGGTCCGGTTGTAGCCGATGCGGAACCCGTAGGGGTGAACCTTCTGACCCATCTTCGTCCTACTCCTGACCGCCGGCGGGCTCCGCGGCCTTCGCGCTCTTCTTGGCCTTCGGGGCCTTCGGCGCGCCCTCGGCCTTCGCGGCCTTCGCCTCGGCCTTCGGGGCCTGAGGACGCGAGGCGGCCTTCGCGACCGCCGCGGCGACCTTGCCGCCCTTCTTCTTCGCGACCGGGCGCGCCGGCTCGGCCGTGAGCCCCGCCTTCCGGCGGACCGCCGGGTCGTCCGAGAGGACGACCGTGACGTGGCAGAAGGGCCTCGTGACGAGCCACATCCGCCCCTGCGGGCCGCTCATGAAGCGGGGCCGGGCGAAGCGCTTCTTGTAGTTTGAGACCGAGCGGAGCATCGCGTTCCGCTGGAGGGGCTTGCGCCCCGCGCCGTCCACGAGGACGCGCGAGACGACGAGCGCGTCCGCGTCGACGCCCGAGCCGTTCTGCTGGGCGTTCGCGACGGCCGACTCGACGAGCTTCTTCAGGTCCGGAGAGCAGCCCTTCGGCGTCGCGCGAAGGGTCGCGAGCGCGCGGCCGACCGGCTTCATGCGGATGAGGTCCGCGACGAGCCGCACCTTCTGTGCGGAGCCGCGGTAGTGGCGGAGGCGGGCGACGGCTTCCATCGGTCCTCCGTTACTTGGCGGCCGGCGCCGGCGTGGCGCCCTTCTCGACCTTCCGGCCCGAGTGGCCCTTGAAGGTGCGGGTGGGAGAGAACTCGCCGAGCTTGTGGCCGACCATGTTCTCGGAGACGTAGACGGGGATGAACTTCTTGCCGTTGTGGACGGCGACGGTGTGCCCGACCATCTCGGGCATGATCGTCGAGCGGCGCGACCAGGTCTTGACCACGCGCTTGTCCCCCGCCGAGTTGAGGGCGACGATCTTCTCGAGGAGGTGCCCGTCCACGAAGGGGCCTTTCTTTGTCGAACGCGACATCAGGGTTTCCTTCGCTCCGCCTTACTTCGTGCGGCGCTTGACGATCAGCGCGTCGGTACGCTTGTTGTTGCGGGTCTTCTTCCCCTTGGTCTTCCAGCCCCACGGGGAGGTCGGGTGCCGGCCGCCCGACGTCTTGCCCTCGCCGCCGCCCATCGGGTGGTCGACCGGGTTCATCGCGACGCCGCGGTTGTGGGGCTTCCACCCGAGCCAGCGGTTCCGGCCCGCCTTGCCGATCGAGACGTTCTCGTGCTCGAGGTTCCCGACCTGCCCGACGGTCGCGTAGCAGAGGACCCGGACCTTGCGCAGCTCGCCCGAGGGCATGCGGAGCAGGGCGTGTTCGCCCTCCTTCGCCATGAGCTGTGCGCCGGCGCCGGCCGAGCGGACCATCTGCCCCCCCTTGCCGGGGGTGAGCTCCACGTTGTGGACGACCGTGCCGAGCGGGATCGCCTTCAGCGGAAGGGCGTTCCCGGTCAGGATGTCGGACTCCGGCCCCGAGACGACCGTCTGGCCGACCTTGATCCCGGCGGGCGCCAGGATGTAGCGCTTCTCGCCGTCCGCGTAGTGGATCAGCGCGATGCGCGCGGAGCGGTTCGGGTCGTACTCGACCGACGCGACCTTGCCCGGGATGCCGAACTTGTCGCGCTTGAAGTCGATGACGCGGTAGCGGCGCTTGTGGCCCCCGCCGCGCCACCAGGAGGTGAGCTGGCCGAGGTTGTTGCGGCCGCCCGTCTTCACCTTGCCGCGGGTCAGGCTCTTCTCGGGGGCGTTCCGCGTGATCTCCGCGAAGTCGCTCGTCGTCCGCTGCCGGAGTCCGGGGGACGTGGGCTTGTAGGAGCGAACCGGCATGTCAGACCCCCTCGAAGATCGGCGGGAGCTTCTCGCCCGCCTTCAGCTTCACGTAGGCCTTCCGCCCCTCGCTCGTGCGACCGATGGAGCGCCCGACCTTCTTGATCTTCGACGTCGTCTTCAGGACCCGGACCGAGTCGACCTTGACGTCGAACAGAACCTCCACGGCGCGGCGGATCTCGATCCGGTTCGCGTCGGTGGCGACCTTGAACGTCAGGACGTTCTGCGTCTCGCGCAGCGTCGTCGACTTCTCGGTGATGATGGGCTTCAGGAGGATCGACTGGGCGGTCTTCATCCGAGCACCTCGGTGACCGTCTTGAGCGCCTGCTCCGTCAGGACCACCGTTCCCGCCTCGAGGGCGGCGTACGCGTCGAGCCCGAGGGCGTCCTCGACGAGGAGGAGCGGGTTGTTCCGCGCCGCCTTGGCGAGCTTCTCGTTCTCGCGGCGGTCGAGGAGGAGGGCCTTCCCGGTCACGCCGAGCTTCGTCATCGCGGCGGCGAGGTCCTTCGTCCGGTGCGTCGGGAGCTCGAGGCTCTCGAGCAGGACGAGCTGGTTCTCGCGGAGCTTCTCCGAGAGGACGCAGCGGAGCGCCGCCTTCTTCGTGGCGACGTTGACCTTCAGGTCGTAGGAGCGGACGACCGGCCCGTGCAC